>DASTYT010000143.1 GCA_035764725.1 Candidatus Methylomirabilota bacterium
GAGGAGCGCAAGCTCGTCAGCGTGCTCTTCGCCGACCTCGCCGGCTCGACCGAGCTCGCCGTGCGGCACGACCCCGAGCAGCTGCGCGCACTCCTGAGGGCGTACTTCGAGGAGATGGCGCAGCAGGTGCGCGCCTTCGGCGGCGTGGTGGAGAAGTACGCGGGGGATGCCATCATGGCCGTCTTCGGCGTTCCGCACGTCCACGAGGACGACGCCGAGCGGGCTGTTCGGGCCGCCGTCGCCATGCAGGAGAGCCTAGGACTCCTGAATCCTTCCTTCGAGGCGGAGTACGGCGCCGCTCTCGAGCTGCGCGTCGGCATCGCCACCGGCGAGGCCGTCGCCGTCACCGACCCGAGCCGCGAGTTCATGGTCACCGGCGAGGTGCCGAATCTCGCGTCGCGGCTCCAGGCCGCCACGCTCGGCATCGTCCTCTGTCCGGAGACGTTCCGGCTCGTTCGCTCGCTCGTCGAGGCCGAGCCCACTTCCCCACTCACGCTCAAGGGATTCCCCGGCCCGATCACGGGGCACGTCGTCCGCCGCCTGCGCGACTCCGCCAGCACTCGGGGAGTTCCTGGGCTCTCGTCGCCTCTCGTGGGCCGAGACCCCGAGCTGACGACGCTCCATCGCTGCGCGGCAGAGCTTGCGCAAGGGCGCGGACAGATCGTGTCCATCACCGGCGAGGCGGGGATCGGGAAGTCACGCCTGAAGAACGAGCTGCGCGGCCACCCACCCCCGCGCGTGCGCTGGGTGGAGGGGCGCTGCCAGGCCTTCACCCAGCACGCGGGCTATGCGCCGATCGTGCAGGTCTTGCGCGCGATCTTCCAGCTTACGGGCGCGGAAGCGCCTGCGGTGGCGCGCACCAAACTCCGCGTAAGCCTGCGTTCGCTCGTCGGAGACAAGTTCGATGGGTCGCACCCCGCCGTCGCCCATCTCCTCGGAATCGAGGGCGAGCCGGGGCAGCCGATGTCCAAGGCGATGGATCCACGCGCGTTCCAGTCGCAGGTCGTGCCCGCCTTGCGGACAGTCGTCGAGGCTTTGGTCTCGCGCGAGCCGCTCATCCTGACCGTCGAGGACCTGCACTGGGCCGACGCCGCCACCATCGAGATACTCACCGCGCTCACCGAGCTCACCGATTTTCTGCCCTTCATGATCCTGGTCACGTCCCGGCCCGATTCGGAGGGTGGGTTCTGGGACTTTCGCTTCCACGCGCAGCGACACTACGCGCATCGCCTGACCGAGCTCACCCTGGCCCCGCTCCCGTCGGATGAGTCCGGGCGCCTCGTGGAGAACCTCTTGGAGCTGGCCGATCTGCCCGCGGGTATCCGCGCGCGGATCCTCGATCAGGCGGAGGGCAATCCGTTCTTCGTCGAGGAGATCATCCGGTCCTTGATCGAGCAGGGGGCGCTCAGGCGCGAGGGCGAGCGCTGGGTCAGCGCTGGAGACGTGAGTCGGCTCGCCATGCCCGCCACCCTCCGCGGGCTGATCGCGGCCAGAATCGATCGGCTCCCCGCCCCCGCCAAGGCGACGCTGCAGCGGGCCGCGGTGATCGGGCGCTTCGTCGGGTACCCGGCGCTGCGCGCCCTCCACGCGGGCGAGAGCGAGCTCGATCGATCCCTCGCCCATCTGCTGCGGGCCGAGCTTCTGCGCGAATGGGCCCATGCGCCCGAGCGACAGTACATCTTCAAGCACGCGCTCACCCAGGAGGCGGCCTATGCGTCGATCCTCCACGAGCAGCGGCGGACCCTGCATCGCGAGGCCGCGACATTCCTCGAGCGGGAGACGGCCGCCGCGCCCGACCGGGCGCCCTTGCTCGCGCATCACTGGCTGAGGGCGTAGGATTGGGAGAAGGCCCTCACGTACTCCATCGAAGCCGCCGGGCGGGCGCAGGCCCTCTACGCACGGCCGGAAGCGATTGCCCATTACTGGCAGGCCCTCGCGCTTCTCGAGCGACTGCCTCCCACCGCGGAGCGGACACGCACGTACGCCGACGTCGTGCTGGCGCTCGAGACGTTGCCCGGTTGGCGCCGAACGGAGCGGGAGCGAGAAGACGGCTTTCGACATCTCGAACGCGCCCGTCAAGCGACGTCCGAGCTCGGGGACGAGGCCCGGGTGGCACGGCTCGAGGGTGTGATCGCGTGGCACCGGGGGGAGGAGGCGGGCCTCCGCCGAGCCTTGCGGCGCGCCGAGCAAGCGCGAGACGAGGAAGCGTGTGCACGGATCAGCCTCTACTACGCCGGGCACCTCGGTCAGGTCGCGAGGTACGAGGAGTCGCTGACGTATACCGACCAGGGCGTGGCCGCATTGGGTCGCCTGGGACAGGTGCACGATCAGGCGTATGAGATGGCCACGAGCGGCCGCTGCTATTCATCCCGCGCCGGACACCTCGCGAAAGCCCTGGACTACGCGATGCGTGCCCGGGCCCTTGGCGATGGTCTCGGCGATGCGCGACTCAAGGCATGGCGAACGATGGAGGCCGAGCCCTACATGTACAAGGGCCTCTGGCTCGACGTGACCCGTGTCGTCGAGGAAGGTCTCCCATTGGCGTGGGAGATCAGGGAGTGGCCCGTGATCTTCTGGACCTCGGCCTGGGGGGCCATCGCGCATGTGAAGCTCGGGCAGCACGCGGAGGCCCGACGGCTGCTGGACCGCGCGATACCGGCATGTGAAGCCACCAGCTATACGTATGGGTGGAACATGATCTTCCTTCAGGT
The DNA here is from genome assembly GCA_035764725.1 of Candidatus Methylomirabilota bacterium. Classification (NCBI taxonomy): domain Bacteria; phylum Methylomirabilota (SeqCode); species Candidatus Methylomirabilota bacterium. Next base: position 2,712 of record DASTYT010000143.1, read on the forward strand.
GGCGCTGGCCGACCTCGAGCTCGCCGTCGGTAATGTGCCGGCCGCGCTGGCCGCCGCCCGCCGAGCGGTCGACATAGCCAAAGAAAGCCACTACCGCATGGAGCAAGGCGCCGCGCTTCGTGTGCTCGGTCAGGCCTGCGAGGCCGTGGATGACCGAGCCGCGGCCGAAGACGCGTTCCGGCAAAGCGTGGCGGTGCTCGAAGCCACTCAGTCCCGGCCAGAGCTGGGCCAGACCTTGCTCGCGTACGGGCGGTTCGGCTCGCGCGGCGGTGCCCCCGCCGGACGCGTTCTCATCGAACGCGCCCTCGCGCTGTTCGAGGAGATGGACGCCACCGGCTGGATCGCCGAGGCGCGCGCCGCGCTCTAGGCGAAGACGAAGGCGCGGCGGGGGTTGTCCACGATGAGCCCGCGGATCGCGCGGTCGTCGAGCCCCTTGCGGCGTAGGCGGGGCAGCACGTTCAGCAGCAGGTGGTGATAGCCGAAGCCGCCCCACTTGGTCAGGCAGTGCTTGTAGGCGATGTCGTGGGACATCAGCAGCTGCCGCGCGCGCCCGTCCTCGATGAGCCGGAGGATCTGCCCCATGCGTCCGCCGTCGTTGGGCATGTCGAAGTCGGGATTGTAGGGGTAGTAGGACGTCTCCAGACCGAAGAGGTCATACTCGAGGTAGCAGCCGGTCTGGGCGAGATCCATCAGGTGCTTGCGGTCCGCGATCGTGCGGTCGATGTGGCACATGATCGTCCGCTTGAGGTTGCCGCCCTCCTTCGCGACCACGTCGAGAATCTGCTGGGGCGCTCGGGGATTGCGCCCGGGGTGGATCATGAGCGGCGCGCCCGTCTCGCGCTGTGCCGCCACCGCCGCGCGGAGCACCTTCTTCTCCTCGTCGGTCCACGGCCAGCTGCACCCGATCTCGCCGATGAGCCCCGCGCGCACCCCCGTCGCGCCGACGCCCACCGTGATGTCGCCCACGATCTCGCGGGTGATGTCCTCGATCCCACGTCGTGCTAGCGCAGAAGGATGAGCGGCCTGGACGTAGTAGCCCGAGCCCATCACGATGTGGAGCCCGGTGGCGCGGGCGATCCGTGCGAGGCCCTCGGGATCGCGCGAGAGCCCGCCGTTGGTGGGATCCACCATGGTCTGGCCGCCCGCGTGCTTGAAGAGCAGCGCCTCGTCGCGCGCCACGTCCTCGTCGAGCAGGCGGAGGTTGTCGAGGTTCGAGGAGAAGTTCTGCCGAATCCAGCCGAGATTCGCCATGCTCACCGGAGCCAGCGCGCGCCCCTTGTCGGCGGCGGCGTCCGGCTCCTTGAACATCACCTTGAAATCGATGAGGAGATGCTCGTGGGGAAGCGTGATCCCCATGGCGTCGCCGTCCACGGCGCCGAGCACGGTCTGCGCTTTTCCGGACAGGGGGGTTTTGGGCATGCGGGGACTCTAGCACTGCCGCCTCGCGTGTGATATACGCTGCGCAAGCCTTGAGGTCATCGCCGCCCTCTCCCACTCACGCCCGGACCCGTGAACCGAGGAGGACATACATGAAGCGATGGGCATTGCCGGCTTTCGTCCTGACCCTTGTCCTCAGCCTGCCCCCGTCGCTCCACGCGCAGGCCAAGGACACCCTGACCGTCGCGCTCGTGTCGCACGCGCCTACCCTCGATCCCCACATGCACTTCGAGCGGGTGGGCATCCTCGTCAACATCAACATGTTCGACTCCCTCCTGCACCGGAACACCAAGCTCGAGTTCGAGCCGTCCATCGCCACGTCGTGGAAAGCCCTGAACGACACCCAGTGGGAGTTCAAGATCCGCAAGGGCGTGCGCTTTCACAACGGCGAGACCCTCACGCCCGAGGACGTGAAGTATTCCTTCGACCGCGTGATCGACCAGACGAAGAAGTCCCCCCAGTACGGGAACATCCGCGCGATCAAGGAAGTGCGGGTGGTGAACGCCGACACCGTGCACATCATCACCGACAAGCCCTTCCCGCTCCTCCTCGAGCGCCTCGTGTTCTTTCCGATCGTCCCGAAGAAGCACATCGAGGCGGTGGGGGACCAGGCCTTCGGCTCCACCGCGCCGGTGGGCACCGGCCCGTGGAAGTTCGTCGAGTGGAAGCGCGACCAGTACATCAAGCTCGAGGCCTTCGACCAGCACTGGCGCGGCAAGCCCGCCTTCAAGTATCTCGTCTTCCGGGCCATCCCCGAGATTGCGACGCAGGTGGCCGAAATCAAGACGGGCGGAGTGGACCTGATGCGCAACGTCTCCGCCGATCTCCTGCCCGAGTTCAAGACCCACCCGCAGGCGTACATCTCCTCGACCCCCATCCTCCGCGTCCACTACCTGGCGCTCGACATGCGGTCCGCGCCCTTCGACAAGCGGCCGGCGCGGCAGGCGGCCAACTACGCCATCGACAAGGGCACGGTGATCCAGAAGCTCATGGCCGGCCTGGGCACGCAGACGGCCACCGTCGTGCAGCCGCTGGCCTTCGGCTTCGACCCCAGCGTGAAGCCCTATCCGTACGACGCGAAGAAGGCCAAGGAGCTGCTCGCGCAGGCCGGCTATCCCAACGGAGTGGACATCACGCTCCACAGCGCCTTCGTCGAGTTCCGGCCGGTGTTCGAGGCCATCTGCCAGATGCTCACCGAGGTCGGCATCCGTACGACGCCCAAGATGTGGGACCCGGGACCCGCGTGGAACAAGTTCTTCCAGACCGAGGGGAAGGCCACCAACGGCTACTACGGCTCCTGGGGCAATTACTCGGTGTTCGACGCTGACGCGGTGTTGCATCCCCTCTACCACACCGAGCCGGGTGGTTGGGTGGGCAAGTGGTACGCGCGGGTGGAAGGGCTCGACAAGCTCATCGACGAGGCGCGCTCGAGCGTGGACCAGCCCAAGCGGAAGAAGGTCTACTCGCAGATCCAGACCATGCTCCGCGAGGAAGCGCCCAGCATCTTCCTGTTCACGCAGTACGACACGCTCGCGATCTCGAAGAAGGTGCAGTACGCCGCCCGCGGCGACGAGTGGCTCTGGCTCTACGACGCCAAGCCGGCCGGGCGCTAGCCGCGGGGTAGCCCGTGCTGACCCTGCTGATCCGCCGGGTCGTCCGCCTCGTGGTAGTGCTGGTGGGGGTGACGCTCGTCACATTCACCATCCTCCACGTGAGCGGCGACCCGGTGTCGCTCATCATGCCGGAGGCGCCGGAAGCCGATCGGGCCGCCCTCCGCGTGGCCATGGGCTTCGACGACCCGCTCCCCGTGCAGTTCACGCGCTTCCTCGCCAACACCGCGCGGGGCAATTTCGGCAACTCGTTCTTCCATCGCGCCCCCGCCCTGCCGCTCGTGCTGGAGCGCATGCCGACCACGCTGCTCCTCTCCGTGTTCGCGATGGCCCTCTCCCTCGCGCTCGCCGTCCCGCTCGGCATCATCACCGCGATCCGCCGGGCCTCGCTTCTCGACTGGGGGGCGACGCTCATCGTGTTCCTCGGCACCTCCATGCCCGTCTTCTGGACGGGCATCATGCTGATACTGCTCTTCGCGGTGCAGCTCCGCGTGCTGCCCGTCTCGGGCTGGGAGAGCTGGGCGTCGCTCGTGCTGCCCACCGTCACCCTCGCCACCTTCTCGACCCCGCTGCTGCTCCGCATCGTGCGCTCGAGCATGCTCGAGGTGATCAATCTCGACTACGTGCGCACCGCACGGGCCAAGGGCGTGTCCGAGTGGTTCGTCATCTGCCGCCACGCCCTCATCAACGCCGCCTTGCCGCTGGTCACGGTGGCCGGTCTCCAGTTCGGCTTGCTCCTCACCGGCGCCATCATCACCGAGACCGTCTTCGCGGTGCCCGGCATGGGGCGGCTCATTGTCGGCGCCATCCGCCAGCTCGACTTCCCGATCGTCCAGGCGGGCGTCTTCGTCTTCGCCATGATCATCGTCATGGTGAACTTCACGGTGGATCTCCTCTATATCTACCTGAACCCGCAGATCCGGGTGCGCTGAGCGCGCCATGTCCATCGGGACGCTCGCCCCGCCGCTGGAGGCCGCCGCCCTCGCGCGCCCGGCCGAGGGCTCGCGCGTCTGGCGCAAGCTCGTCCGCAACCCCGCCGCCCTCGCGGGCGCGCTCGTCCTTTTGGTGGTCGTCGGGGCCGCGGTGTTCGCGCCGTGGGTGGCGCCGCAGGATCCGACGCGGCAGAGCCTGATCCGCCGCTTCATCCCGCCGGTGTGGGCGGACGGCGGCAAGGCCGCCCACCTGCTCGGCACCGATCAGGTCGGGCGCGACATCCTCAGCCGCATCATCTACGGCGCGCGCGTGTCCCTCCTGGTCGGGGTCTCCGCGGTGGCGGTGAGCCTCACCGTCGGGGTGACGCTCGGCCTCCTCGCGGGCTTTCTCCACGGCCGCGTGGACACCGTCATCACGACGGTGGTGGACGTGTGGCTGTCGTTCCCGCAGCTCCTGCTCGCGCTCGCCTTCGTGGCCGCGCTGGGTCCCAGCCTCACCACCATCATCGTGGTCCTGGGCTTCACCGGCTGGGAGCGCTACACGCGGGTGGTGCGCGCGGAAGTGCTGGCCCTGCGCGAGAAGGACTTCGTCGAGGCCGCCCGCGCAATGGGAGCGTCGGCGACCCGCACCATCATGCGGCACCTTCTCCCGAACACCTTCTCGTCCATCATCGTCCTCGCCACCCTTCAGGTCGCCCAGGCCATCCTGCAGGAGGCGGCGCTGTCATTCCTCGGCGTGGGTACGGGCAGCGCGTACCCGACCTGGGGCCAGATGATCGCGCTGGGCCGCGACTTCGTGAGCGTCGCGTGGTGGCTCCCCACGTTTCCCGGGCTCGCCATTCTCGTCACCGTCCTCGCCATCAATCTCGTGGGCGATCGGCTGCGGGATGCCCTCGACCCGCGGATCGGCTAGGAGTACAGTGCCGCCATGAGCATCCCTGCCCCCGCCCGCGCCAGCGCTGACGTCGGCCTCATCGGCCTCGCCGTGATGGGCGAGAATCTCGCGCTCAACATTGCGGACCACGGCTATCGCGTCGCCGTGTACAACCGGACGACCGCGGTGACCGAGAAGTTCCTCTCCCAGCACCTCGACACGCCGGGCGGGCTCGTCGGCGCCGCCGCCCTGCCGGACTTCGTGACCGCGCTCCGGAAGCCGCGGAAGATCATCGTGCTGGTGAAGGCCGGCCCGCCGGTGGACGCGATCGTGGAGCAGCTCCTGGGCGCGGGCGTGGAGCCCGACGACATCGTGGTCGACTGCGGCAACAGCCAGTGGACCGACACCATCCGCCGCGAGAAGCAGTACGCGGCCGGGTGCCGCTTCTTCGGCTCCGGCGTGAGCGGCGGCGAGCTGGGCGCGCGCTTCGGCCCGTCGATGATGCCGGGCGGCCATCCCGAGTCCTGGCAGCATCTCCGTCCCATCTGGGAAGCCGTCGCCGCCAAGGTGGATGCGCGCACCGGGGTGCCGCTCGAGGACTACGCGCCGGGCAAGCCGGTGACGGGCGGCGAGCCCTGCACCGCCTACATCGGCCCCAACGGCGCCGGCCATTACGTGAAGATGGTCCACAACGGGATCGAGTACATCGACATGCAGCTCATCTCGGAGGCCTATCACCTCCTCTCGACGCTGGGCGGCATGAAGCCGGACGCGCTCTCCGAGACCTTCGCGGAGTGGAACCGCGGCGAGCTCTCCTCCTACCTCATCCAGATCACCGCCGACATCCTGCGCCAGCGCGATCCCGCCAATCCCCGTCGCTTCTTCGTGGACGCGGTGCTGGACGCCGCCGGCCAGAAGGGCACGGGGAAGTGGACGAGTGTGAGCGCGCTCGACATGGGCATCCCTGCCAACGCCATCGCGGAGGCGGTGTTCGCCCGCTGCCTCTCCGCCCTCAAGGAGGAGCGGGTGGCGGCGTCCAAGGTGCTCAAGGGCCCGCGCGCGCCCTATCGCGGGTCGAAGAACAAGTTGACGGAGTCGGTGCGCCGCGCCCTCTACTCCTCCAAGATCTGCGCCTACGCCCAGGGCTTCCAGCTCATGCGCGCGGCTCAGGACGAGTACAAGTGGACGCTCGACTTCGGCACCATCGCCGCGATCTGGCGGGGCGGCTGCATCATCCGCGCGCGCTTCCTCCAGAAGATCACCGACGCCTACCGGCGCGATCCCAAGCTCGTCAACCTCATGCTGGATCCCTACTTCAAGCGCGCGCTCGCCTCGGGTCAGGACGCGTGGCGCGAGGTGGTGAGCCTGGCGGCCAAGCACGGCATCCCCGCCCCGGCGTTCAGCAGCGCGCTCGCCTACTTCGACGGCTATCGCGCCGCGCGGCTGCCCGCGAATCTCCTCCAGGCGCAGCGCGACTACTTCGGCGCGCATACCTACGAGCGGGTGGACGCGCCGCGCGGGAAGTTCTTCCACGTGGACTGGCCGGACCCGAAGCGCCCGCAGCTGCCCGTCTGATCGCCGCGTGGCCGCGCCGCTGACGTTCGGCACCAACCGCTTCGGCTTTCCCGACCCGGCCCGCCTCGCCGCCACCTGCCGCGACGCCGAGGCGGCGGGCTTCGATCATCTGTGGTTTCCCGACAGCCAGCTCCGCAACGGCGACGTGTTCGTCAACGTGCTGACCGCGGCGCAAGCCACGCGACACGCCAAGGTGGGCACGCTGCTCGTGAACCCGGTGACGCGCCATCCCAGCGTGATCGCCGCGAGCGCGGCGGCCGTGGACATGTACGCGCCGGGACGGGTCTTCCTCGGTATCGGCTCCGGCGACACCGCGGTGTGGCAGGTGGGGCTACGCCCCGCGCGCCTCGCCGAGCAGGAGGCCGCGGTGAAGATGATCCGCGCGCTCCTGGCCGGCGAGGGCGTGCCGCTCGGCTGGACCGCGCCGTCCCGCCTCCAGACCCCGCGTCCGGTCCCGGTCGTCGTGGCGGGCAGCGGGCCCAAGACCCTCCGGATGGCCGGTCGCTCGGCGGACGGCGTGGTGATCCGCATCGGCGCCGATCCCGCCCTCGTGCAGTGGGGCTACGACGAGTTCTGCGCGGGCGCGCGCGAGGCCGGGCGCGATCCCGCCACGCTCTGGGTGGCCGGACACTTCCACACCGTGCTCAGCGACGACGTGGATCTCGCCGAGGCGCGGGGGCGCGTGATGGCGGCCGGCTACTACGAGGTGAACCGTGGCACGTGGGAGCGCCTGGGCCTCCGGTGGCCGTGCGCTCCGATCGAGCGCATCCTCGAGGAGGTGCGCCCCGACTTCCATCACGCCTACGACATGGCGCTGGCCGCCAAGCACGTGGAGGCGATTCCGGTGGAGGTCGCGCGGCGGTTCTGCCTCATGGGCTCGGCCGCCGATGTGCGCCTGCAGCTCGAAGGGCTGGTCGAGCGCGTTCCCTGGATGCGGCACGTGATTCTGCAGCCGAACATGCCGGGCCCGAGCTTCATCGAGGCCTGCGGCGCCGAGGTGCTGCGCGCGTTCAGATAGCCCTCACCCAGCCCCGTAGAGCCGCATCGCCCGCCGCACCTCGCCCAGCGTCGCCGCCGCAACCGCCCGCCCCCGCGCCGTCCCCTCATGGAGCACGCGCCCCACGGCGGCGCGATCCCCAGCCCACTCCGCGCGTCGCCGTCGAATGGGCTCGAGCAGCGCCTCGAGCACCTCGAGCAGCCGCCGCTTGACGACGGTGTCGCCGAGACCCCCGGCGCGATAGCGTTGCTTGAGGCGCGCGACCTCCGCCGGGTCGGGATCGAAGGCGTCGAGGTAGGCGAAGACGGGATTCCCTTCCACCGTCCCCGGATCTTCCACGCGGACATGCTTGGGATCGGTGAACATCCCGCGCACGCGCGCCGCCACGACGTCCGGAGGGTCGGAGAGGTTGATCACGTTGCCGAGCGTCTTGCTCATCTTGGCGTCGCCGTCCGTGCCGGGCAGGCGCGACACCGCGCCCAGCAGCGCCTCGGGCTCGATCAGCACCGGCCCGGCCTCGCCCGGGTACAGGCGGTTGAAGCGCCGCACGATCTCCGCCGCCACCTCGATCATCGGGAGCTGATCGTCCCCCACGGGCACGAGATGCGCCTTAAACGCAGCGATGTCGGCGGCCTGGCTCACCGGATAGACCAGGAAGCCCGCGGGCACGTCGGCCTCGAAGCCCTTCTGCCGCATCTCGTCCTTCACGGTGGGATTGCGCTGCAGCCGTGCGACCGTGACCAGGTTCAGGAAGTAGAAGGTCAGCTCGGCCAGCTCGGCCACCTGGCTCTGCACCACGACCGTGGCGACGGCGGGGTCGATACCCACCGCGAGGTAGTCGAGCGCCACCTCGGACACGTGCTCGCGGATCTGCTCGGGCGCGTCCACGTGATCGGTGAGCGCCTGAAGATCGGCGATCAGCACGTAGGTGTCGTGCTCGCGCTGGAGCGCGACCCGCTGCTTCAGCGAGCCCACGTAGTGCCCGAGATGCAACGGGCCAGTTGGCCGGTCGCCGGTGAGAATCGTCTTCCGCATGATCCCCCTCCCCAAAATGACGAGAACCGCCGGCCTCGACTCGAGCGGCGGTTCTTGGAGACCAGGGGCCGCCTGTCGAGGCAGCCCCTGACAGAGATCGCGTCGCGCTAGGGGGCCGCCGTGCTCGGCGGCCAGCACCAGGACATCCGCATCACGTGCGACATGGGAGGCATCGTATCACTCCTACCCTCTTTTTCTCTTGACACGTTTCGCCCACCTTTGAACAGTCACGCGGTCGACCGCCGCCGCGACGCATCTGAGTGCGCACGACTGTCGCCACGGCGAAACTTCGAGCGCGGAGCCGTCGAACATCATTCTTGGCTCCGCAAACTCTCGACCTGGCGGTCACACCGCGACGTCGAATCGGCAGTATAGAGTCGACACAGACCAAGGAGACAAACCATGCCGACTCTCATGCCCACTGTCCAACCGGCGCATCCGCAGGTCGCCGCGCTCGAGCTTCTCGGCGACGAGATCGCCGAACTGTCGGCGCGGCTCGATGCCGCCACCGCGCGCCTCCTCACCCTCATCCGCGAGTTCGATGAGCGCCGCGGCTGGAACACCGGCTTCCGCTCCTGCGCCGAGTGGCTGAGCTGGCGAGTCGGCCTGGAACCGGGGGCAGCACGCGAACGCGTACGGGTTGCTCACGCGCTCGCGAACCTTCCCCTCCTCAGCGATGCCTTGGCGCGAGGCGAGCTGTCCTATTCGAAGGTACGGGCGTTGACCCGTATCGCGACGCCTGAGACGGAAGTCCGGTTGCTCACGGTGGGCCGAGCCGGGACCGTCGCACATGTGGAGCGCATCGTCCGAGGCTGGCGTCGGGTTGACCGCCTGGCCGAGGCGCGCGAAGCCGGAGTGCAGCAGCGGAATCGCGCGTTCCACACGCACTATGACGACGACGGCATGCTCGTCATCCATGGACGCCTCGCCCCCGAGGTCGGAGCGCTGCTCCGCCAGGCGCTACATGCCGCGTGCGACACTCTGTTCCGCGAGCAGGGTGGCAACACCTCTGAGAGCGACGCGCAAAGGCGCGCCGACGCCCTGGCCCGAATCGTGGAGACGGCGCTACATCACGGTATGAATTCCGGGACCTCGGGGGAACGCTATCAGGTCGTGATCCATGTAGATGGTGGGCAGTCGGTTCTCGAAGACGGACCGCACGTTTCAGCTGAAACGTCGGAGCGACTCACCTGTGACGCCACGCGCACATGGATACGGCATGACCAGTCCGGGACCCCTGTGGAAGTCGGCACGAGAACCCGGGCGATTTCACCGGCGCTGCGCCGAGCGCTTGAGTACCGCGACCACGGCTGCCGCTTTCCCGGTTGCGGCGTGCGCCATGGGCAGGGCCATCACATTCGACACTGGGCGCGCGGAGGGCCAACGGCTCTCGCCAATCTCGTAACACTATGCCGCCACCACCATCGCGCGGTCCACGAGGAGGGCTATCAAATCGCTCGAGAGGCGGATGGGACGCTGAGATTCTACGAGCCGGACGGCACACCCCTACTCGAGGTACCACCTCCCGTCCTGCTCGGCGAGAATCCAGTCGCGGCCATCCGGGCCCTGAACGACCAGGAAGGGGTGCGGATCGGCCCGAGGACCGGACTCTCCGAATGGCGGGGCGAGCGGTTCGATGTGGGGTGGGCGATCGATGTGCTCCACCCGAGGGCCAATCCGGCTCGCTAGCGGCCCCTATCGACGCGGCAGCATCGCCAGCCCGTCGTAGAGGTGAATCGGTCGAGCGCATGGCCTTCACCGAGTCGCCGAGGTGGAGGCTCCCGTTCTCGGAGTGGGCCTGCGTGTGGGGGTCGGCCACGCCCATCAAGATGCAGGGCGCGCCCTCGAGGAGATCGGCGAAGGGCTGCACGAAGCCGATGGTGCCGCCGCCCCATCATGGCCCATGCTCGCGGTCTCCGCGAGAGGCTACCGGCGCGGTACCGCCGCCAGCGCGTCGTACAGGTGAATCGTCGAGCGCATGGCCTTCACCCAGTCGCCCAGATGGAGGCTCTCGTTCTCGGAGTGGGCCTGGCTGTTGGGGTCGATCACGCCCATGAGGATGCAGGGCGCGCCCCTGAGGAGATCGGCGAAGGGCTGCACGAAGCCGATGGTGCCGCCCGCGCCGACCATGGCGGTCTCCTTGCCGAAGCCCGCCTTGAGGGCCGCGCGCGCCGCCTCGAAGGCCGGACCTTCGGGATCGGTGGTCCACCACGGGCTGGTGCCGGTCACGGTGGCGCGCACCTTCATCCCGAACGGGGGCTTCGCGGTGAGCTTCTTGACGATGAGCCGGCCCGCCTCGCGCGCGTCCATCCCGGGGACAGTGCGGAGCGACAGGCGTGCTTTGGCCGCCTCGATGATCTGGTTGGAGGAGCCGAGGAAGGGGCGTGCCTCCAGGGCGATCACAGTGAGGGCGGGCCGGGTCCACATCCGCTCGAGCAGCGAGTACTTCTTCTCGCCCCAGAGCCGCACACCGGGGAGCATGCCCGAGTCTCTCTTGAACTTACCCTCGGCGAGCGGAAGCTTGCGCAAGCGGGCGAGCTGCTTGGCGCTGGGCCGCGCGACCTTCTTGTAGAGGCCCGGCACGTTGAGCGCGCCGTCCTGGGTGCGCAGGTCCGCGATCATCGCGCAGAGGATCTGTACGGGGTCGGGCACGGGGCCGCTGTAGCCCGAGTGCAACGGCTGGTGCAACCCGTGCACCTCCACGTCCACCTGGCAGATGCCGCGGAGCTGATAGGTCAGCGCCGGATGTCCCACGTCGTAGTTGCCGGTGTCGGTCAGCACGATGAAATCTGCGGCCATCTTCGCCTTGTGGTGCTCGAGGAACCGGCCGAGGTTCATCGAGCCGATCTCTTCCTCGCCCTCGATGATGAACTTGACGTTCAGCGGGAGCGTCTTCGCCGCGCGGAGATAGGCGCCCACCGCGGCCACGTGGGCCATGACCCCGCCCTTGTCATCCGCGGTGCCGCGGCCGTAGAGCCGCCCGTCGCGCTCGGTGGGCTCGAAGGCCGGCGAGAGCCACTTCTCCGAGCGGCCCGGCGGCTGCACGTCGTGGTGGCCGTAGAGCAGCACGGTGGGCGCCCCCGGCCGGTGCAGCCAGTCTCCGTAGACATAGGGGTGCACGCCGGGGATCTCGAGCACCTCCACGTGCTCGACGCCGGCGTCGCGCAGCGTCTGCGCCACCGCCTGCGCGGAGCGGCGCACCTCGTCGGGAGGAAAGCCCGCGGCGGACATGCTGGGGATGCGACAGAGATCGACCAGCGTCCGCTTCCAGTGATCGAGCCGCGCGTCGAGATCGCCGAGGGCCTCGCGAACCATGCCGTTGGTGGCCATGTTCACCCCTTTACCATAGCCCGGAGCGCTGCGCCCTCCGTCTTGAGCCACTCGAAGAGAATGCCCACGTCCCAGCCCATGCAGAAGTGGCGCACGCCCATGTCGAGATAGGGCCGCGCCTGCTCCGGGCTGTCGATCTCCACCCGTGGCGCCACGCCCAGGCGCAGCGCCGTCTTGATCACGTGCCGCTCCGCCTCCTTCACGCGCGGGTGCTCCCACTGTCCAGGGATGCCGATGCTCATCGAGTAGTCGGCGGGCCCGAACTGCACCATGTCCACGCCCTTCACCGACAGCATGGCCTCCACGTTGTCCACCGCGGAGGCCTTCTCGATCATGACCGCGATCACCACGTCCTCCAGGGCCTGCACGAAGGCGGGCGAGCCCACGTCCACCACATAGCCCACGTCGCGGCGCATGCCCACGCCGTGGATGCCGCCCGTCGCCGGCGTCTCGGCCCGCACGGCGCGCACGCACTCGCGCACGTCGTCCACCGTGCGCGGATCGGCGAACAGCACGTTCTGGATGCCCGCGCCGATCGCGCGCACCGCGAGATAGGTCCGCGGCTGCTGCTCGATCTTCATCATCGCCGACATGTTTGGGAAGGTGTCGACGGCGCGGGCGAGGTTCTCGAGGGCGAAGAGGTCGTAGGGCGCGTACTCCCCCACGAACTCGACGTAGTCGAAGAGGCCGGAGTGCCCGACCAGCTCGGCCACCGCCGGCCACACCGTGTGGATGTGGGTCCCGAAGGTGGGCTGGCCGGCGCGGAGAAGCTCACGGAGTCGGTTGGGGCGCATCGTGGAGGCTCCCGTAAGATATCCGATCAGCGGGACGGACGCGCCCGGTCGAGCGCGTCCGCGAGGTAGCGCGCGAGCGCCGCCTCGGAGGTGAACTCAGGCGTGGTGTCGGGCACGCCCAGATAGTAGACGACCAGAGGAACGGGCGCGCTCGCGCCGGGCGGAGGCTCGAGTCGTAGCTCCAGCCGCGGATGCTCGGCGAAGTCGGCGCGCCGCCGGCGCACCTCCGCGATGCCTCGCAAGGCCTGCGGCGGAAGCACCTCCCGCCGCGCGCCGCCGAAGGGATCCACCGCTTCCACGCGCAGCCCGGCGAAGCGTGGGGCCGCCACGCGGATCACCACCTGCGTATCGTCCTCGCGCGCGGCACGCAGGATGGCCCAGACCATGACCACATCCGGGGTGACGAAGACGGAGTTCTCGCCGTGAAGCGCGGCGGCCGGGGCCTGCGCGCGCGCGAGCACGAGCGGCCCGGCAGCCCAGCTCAGCGAGAGCGCGAGGGCGATGGCCGCCGCGCGCCTCATTCCGTCGCCGGCAAGAGGGCCACGCGGTCGGGCGGCAGGCGGAGGCGCACGGCCTGGCCCTCGCCGAGCAGGGCGCCCGGCCCTTGATCGGGGCACGTCACCAGCAGCAACTCGTCCCCCGCCCGCACCTGGTAGTCGACCTTCTCGCCGAGGAAAGTCCGCGCGACGACGCGCCCGGGAACTTCACCGGCGGCGCCCGGGCCGTCGGGCGCGATCCCGACCGCCTCGGGCCGTATCGCCACGCGCGCGGCCTCGCCCGCCCGCGGCCCCACGTCGCCGGCAACCCGCAGACGGGCTCCCGCGACCTCCACCAGCGCGCCGCCGGCGCCCCGCTCGACCACGCGCCCGCGCAGGAAATTCACCCGGCCGATGAACTGCGCCACGAAGGCGGAGGCGGGACGGTGATAGAGGTCCTCGGCCCGTCCCTCCTGCACCACCACCCCTTGGCTCATGACCGCGATGCGGTCGGAGACCGCCATCGCCTCCTCCTGATCGTGCGTGACGTACACGGCAGTGATGGACAGCTCCTTCTGGAGGCGCCGGATCTCCTCCCGCATCTGCACCCGGAGCTTGGCGTCGAGATTCGAGAGCGGCTCGTCGAAGAGGAGCACGCGGGGACGGATCACGATGGCGCGGGCCAGCGCCACGCGCTGCTGCTCGCCGCCGGAGAGCTGATGCGGCTGCTGGGCCTCGTAGCGCGAGAGACCCACCAGGGCGAGCACCTCCCCCACCCGGCGCGTCGTCTCCGCCCGCTCCACGCCGCGGATGCGCAGGCCGTAGGCGACGTTGTCGAACACGGTGAGGTGCGGAAACAGCGCGTAGCTCTGGAACACAAAGCCGATGTCCCGCTGATTCGCCATGAGGGCGGTGACGTCGCGATCGCCGATCCAGACGCGCCCGGCGTCCGGCGCTTCGAAGCCCGCGATCATCCGGAGCGTGGTGGTCTTGCCGCAGCCCGAGGGCCCGAGCAGCGTCAGGAACTCTCCCGGGGCCACCGCCAGGCTTACCTCGCGCACCGCCCAGAGATCACCCTTCACCCGGTGGCGGAAGCGCTTGGAGAGGCCCTTGACGCGGACCATACTCAACCGCCCAGCACGCTGCCGAGGGAGGCCGAGCCGGGCGCGCTGAACGTCCGGAGCACGCGGCCGATGAGGGCGATCACCACGTACACGATGGCGACCACCAGCACGGAGAAGGCGGCGGCCGGCCCGAGCGACAGCTCCGTCATGTTCTCCAGGATGCGTACGGTGATGAGCGTCCAGTTGATCGACACCAGGAAGATCGTGGCGCTGATCGCGGTCATCGACCGGATGAACACCACGCCCAGCCCCGCGAAGAACGCCGGGACGACCAGCGGGAGTGTCACCCGGTAGAAGGTCGTGGCGCTGGAGGCGCCCAGGCCGAGCGAGGCCTCCTCGAGGCTGGGATCGATCTGCTGGAGCTGCGCCACCGTCGCGCGGATGCCGGTGGGGCTGTAGCGGAAGACATAGCAGGCCACGATGATGAGGGCCCCGCCGGTGAGCGCGATGGGCGGATCGTTGAACGCGATGAGATACGCGATGCCGACGATGGTGCCCGGCAGCGCGTAGTTCAGCATGGACACCACCTCCATCGCCGCGCGGCCGGGAAAGCGCTTCCGCGCCACCAGATAGCCCACGAGGACGCCGTAGGCGCCGCCCAGCGGCATGCTGAGCCCCGCGATGATGAGCGTGTCGCGGATGGCGCGCGCGCCCTCGGTGAAGATCACGTGGTAGTGGCGCCACGTCCACGCATGGTTGGCGCCCAGGGCCACCACCGCCGACGCGTAGAGGAGCAGCGCGTAGAAGTACGCGATCACCGCCGCCACCGCGAGGCAGGCGCCCACGAGGACGGGGCGCAGCCAGGGCGCCACCGTCTTGACCGCGGTCCGAGCCCCCGCCTTCCCCGACACCGTCACGTAGTACCGGCGGCTCACCCAGTAGCGCTGGAGGAGGTAGACCCCGAAGGCCGGCACGAGCAGCGCGAAGGACAGCACCGCGCCGCCCCGCAGGTCGAAGAGGCCGGTGATCTGCAGATACGCCTGGGTCGGGAGCACCGGGAAGGCGTTCCCCGCCAGGATGAGCGGGGTGGCGAAGTCCGCCAGCGACGCGGCGAAGAGCAGGAGGAACGCGTTGGCGAGGCCGGGGATGGCGAGCGGCACCGTCACCGTCCGGAACACCTGCGCGCGCGAGGCGCCCAGCGAGAGCGCCATGTCTTCCACGTTGGCGTCGATGGCGGCGAGCACCGGGCGGAGGGTCAGGTAGGCAATGGGGAAGTAGGTCACCGTCTCGGAGAAGAACGTCGTGGTGAGGCCGTAGACGGACACGCCCTTGATGCCGAGCAGCTGATAGGTGATGAGCCCGCGCGGGCCGAACGAGAAGATCATGGCGATCGCCGTGGTGAACGGCGGCGAGATGAGGGGCAGGAGCGTCACCGCGTCGAGCACGCCGAGCCACCCGCGCCCGAGACCGGCGCGGCTCGCGGTGAGGGCGAAGAGGAAGCCGAGGGCGGTGCCCGCGAGCCCGACCAGCATGGCGAGGAGGAGGCTATTGCCGAAGGCGCGCAGCTGATGGGGATCCGCGAGGATGGCAAGAGCGCTCCCGAGGGAGAGTCGACCGCCGTCGGTGGCCACGCGCCCCAGCAGGCTCAGGAGCGGATAGAGGACGAAGAGAGCGAGAAGGCCCCACAGGAGGAGCACCGTCACGCGGAGCGCGGGATCCCGTCCCCGCATTGCGGGCGCCCGCGCCCTCACTCCTTGGCGTTCAGGACTTCGTTGACCCAGCGCTCCACGATGCGCTTGCGGTTGGCCCCGGCGTAGGCGTCGTCGATGGGAAAGATCTTGGCGCCCTTGAGCACCTCGGCCAGGCTCGCCTCCACCGCCACGTCGGGATGGGCGGGCACGAAGTTGATCTTGTGCTTGGCGAAGAGCCCCTGCATGGCGGACGAGGTGGCCCAGTCGATGAGCTTCTTGCCCAGCTCGGGGTTCTTGGCGCCCTTGAGCAGCGCCACTGCCTCCGCGGAGGTGCCGATGCCCTCCTTGGGGAAGGAGATCGACACGTCGTAGCCCTTCGCCTTGGTGTCGAGCGCGTCCACGATGAAGAAGATGCCGGCGCCCGCCTGGCCGAGCCCCACGGGCAGCGTGCCGCCGCCGCCGCTCTTCGTGTAGACCTGCACGTTCTTCCGCAGCTTCTTCATGTAGTCGAAGGCCTTGGTCTCGTCGCGGCCGTTCACCTCGAGGACGGAGAAGATGCGCGTGACCGCAGTGCCCGAGGTCCGGGCGTCGGCCATCTGGAGCATGTTCTTGTAGGCGGGATTCAGGAGATCTTCCCAGGACGCGGGGGGCTTGAGGTTGTTCTCCTTGAGGAACTTGCTGTTGCTCATGAACACGAGGGGATCGTCGGCGATGGCCACCCACTGCCCGTCGGCCTGCTTGAAGCGCGCGGGCAGCTTGGCGAAGGACGGCGGCTTGTACGCCTCGAAGATGCCCTCCTTGATGCCGGCGGCGTGCGTCTCCACCGGGCCGCCGAAGAGCACGTCGACCCGCGGGTTGTTCTTCTCCGCGATGACGCGGGCGAGGGCCTCGCCAGAGGAGAAGCGCACGAAGTTCACCTTGATCCCGGTAGCCTTCTCGAATTCCTCGAACATCGGCCGCGCCCAGTTCTCGGGCCAGATCGAATAGGCGTTGACGGTCTGCTGGGCGGCGGCGGGCGCCGCCCACCCGAGCGCGGCAGCGAGGACCAGGACGATCATGCGCATGAGGCTCTCCCTCTCTGGGATCTAGCGATGCTCGTAGCCGGGCGAGATCTCCGACTCCATCTCGGCGGGCGATGCGGGGCGGCCGTCGAACCACATGGCCGTCTGCTCGCCGATCGGTCGGCGGCGGTTGATGCGTACCACGATGTTCCACTCGTCGTGGGCGCCGCTCGAAAATGCGCTGGAGGCCCGCATGGCGTAGTAGCGGACGAAGGCCTGGCGCTTGGCCGGCACATCGGCAACGTCGGCCCAGAGCTTGGCGTCGGTGGCCGCACGCTCGGTGAGCCAGCGGTCGATGCAGCCGGTGACGTCGTCGCGGCCGCAGCCGAAGAACGCGCGCATGTCACCCGGTCCGGTGAAATGCGCCATGTCGATGTCCTTGCCGGTGCCGTCCTCGCCCGCCAGCACGCTGGTCCACATCACCATGTACTCGGCGCCGCCGGGCTCCCGCCCGTTCACCGACTCCATCTGAAAGCGCCCGGGGTCGAGCACCCACACCGCGCTCCCGAATTCCTTCTCGAGACGTGTCTTCACGGAGGCGGCGATCGCGAGATTGGTCGCCACGTGGCCCCCGCCCCGCGGGCTGATGGGCGTGCTCGCGTAAATTACGAGCTTGCCCGCCTGGCGCTGGGCACGCACGTCCGCGCGGATCTTCTGGGCCTGGGCGGCGACCACCGCGTCGAAGGCGGGATCGGCGCAGTACGCGATGCCCACGGACGTCGGTACCACCATCTTGGGCGCCTTGCACTCCGCGGCGAGCGCGGGGACTCCGGAGGCGAGAATCGCGAGCAGCAGCAGCCCCACCAAAGCCGGCTTCATCGGCAGCCCTCCCGGCCCAGCACGCTATGCCGGGGACGCGATGGGGTCAAGGGGCTGCTCCCCGCCGGCGCGCGAGGAGCTCACGGGCCACCGTCAGGCGGAGGACCTCCGTCGTGCCTTCGGCGATGCGCCAGGAGCGGATGCGGCGGTAGAGGCGCGCGAGGGGATGGCTCTCCACGACCGCGGCGCCGCCGCTCAACTGAATCGCGCGGTCCACGATGCGCGCGACCGCCTCGGTGGCCAGCGCCTTGGCCATCGTGATCTCGGCGCCGGCGGGGTCGCCGCTCTCCGCGCGGCGGGCGGCCGCGTAGGCGGCTGAGCGCGCCGCATAGAGATCCATGGCGCTGTCTGCGAGCATGGCCTGCACCCCCTCGCGGTCCGCCAGGGGCGTCCCGCTCCGATGCGGACGGTCCACCTGGCCGAGCACCCAGTCGAGCGTCCACGCGCCCGCCCCGCACGCCATGGCCGCCAAGCGCAGCCGCGTCGCCACGATGTCGTCAAGGGCCCGCGGCACGCCCTGCCCCACCTCGCCGATCATGTCGGCCGCGGTCACGGCGACGTCGCGCAGCTCGAACTCGCCGTGCACGGCGCCGTCCAGGGTCTCGAGGGTGCGGCGCAGGGTCACGCCCGGCGCCGCTCTCGGGACGACGAAGACGGCGGTTCCGCCGCGGTCGCCGTCAACGACGCGCGCCACCGTCAGCAAGAGGTCGGCGGCGGGGCCGTCGGTGACGAACGACTTGATGCCGGTGAGCCGGAAGCCGTCGCCCGCGCGCGTGGCGGTGGTCCGCGGGCCCTCGCGCGCATCGGTGAAGGCAAACGCCGCGGCCAGCTCGCCGCGCAGCACGGGCAGGAGGAAGCGCTCGCGCTGCCCTGGCGTGCCGTGGCGGAGGAGACCGCCCGAGCCGCCGACGACCAGCCCGCCGAGCGCGGCCCCGGACGCCGCGATGGCCTCGTGGACGGCGAGCCGGCCGAGCGGCCCGAGTCCGGCCCCACCGAGCTCCACCGGCTGGGTCAGGCGGAAGAGTCCCGCCGCCTCCGCGCGCGTGCGCACCCAGCGGCGCAGCTCGGGCGTGGCGTCGCCCTCCGTCGCCACGCGTTCTCGGCGCTCGGCGGGTAGTAGCTCCTCCAGGAGAAACGATCGCGCGCGCTGCCGAAGTGTGTCGAGCGGCGCGGGCAGCGGCTCGGGCGGGAGCGCCTCGGGCGCGGTCAGACCTCGCCCCTCAGCGCGCGCGCGAGCTGAGCCAGGTGGTTCTCGTCGTGCCAGGCCATGACGCCCAGGAAGTCGTCGATGGTGCGCCGGCCGCGGGAATCCATCTGGTGCCCGGCGCGGGCCCAGTCGGCCTCGGCGCGCATGGCGAAAAAGGTGAGCGTGGCGTCGCGATGCCGGTGAAAGGCCTCGAGGGCGCCGGCCAGCGGCTGCTCGAGGTAGCGGCGCTCGGCCGCGACCTGATTCGGGTTGACGGTGGGGAACCGTGGCTCGTCGGTGGCCATGATCTGACGCAGCCGGTCCAGGAACGATGCCTCCGTGTCCCGCAGGTGGCAGAGGACCTCGATGGGCGCCCAGTTCTTCTCGTCCGGCCGGCGCGTCAGCGCCGCGGGATCCACGCCACGGAACGCCGCAGCCAGATCACCCGGCGTGCGCCCGAGCCGGGCGAGCCGCTCGGCGCGCGGGCGCCGGGCCCATTCCTCGAGGGAAGTGACCGGGGGCACCGGCACAGGCGTGGCCATTGCGGCCCGAGTATACGTCTACGGCCTCAGCGCAGCCGGCTGGCGTGCCGAGGCACCCGCCCGGCGACGAGGCGCACCTTGCGCGGCGCGGCCATCCAGATCGCCGCGGCCGAGATCACACAGAGGACGATCCCCACCAAGAACGCCACCACGTAGTTGCCGGTGCGATCGTGTAGCCATCCCGCGACCCAGGGCCCCGCCCCCGAGCCGAGCCCGGTCGCCAGGGAGAGCGTGCCGAATATGCGGCCGTAGTGAGCGCCCTGGAACAGCTCGGCGGGGATGGCGGCGAAAACCGACGCCATGCCGTAGCCCACCAATCCCTGCGCGAGCACCATCGCCCAGAGGAGCGGCGTCGTGGGCGAGGCGCGCATGGCGAGGAGGATGAGGAAGCAGGCGACGAAGCCCGCGCAGCCCAGGGACCAGATCACTTCCCGGCCCCAGCGATCGGACAGGTAGCCGAGGGCGATCTGTCCGACGACGCCCGCCAGCGCCACCAGGCCGAGCGCGTAGGCCGCCGGCTCCGGACGGAAGCCGATGTCGATCAGGTAGCGGGTCTGATGCACCTGGATCTCGTACCAGGCGAAGAGCGCGGTGAAGAACCCGACGAACGCCCACCAGAAGCGCCGGGTGCGAACGGCGCGGCCGAGCGTCCAGTCGGTCGCGGCCCAGACGGGGTCGACGACGTTGGCCGGTCGCGCGGCCGCGGCGCCCGCCGGGACGTGCCGATCGCCATCCGGCAGCAGGCCCATGTCCTCCGGCCGCCGCCGGGGCAAGAGCGCGTTGATCGGCACCAGCGCCCCGAACATGACGATCGAGAGCCCGAGGCAGGCGGCGCGCCAGCCGCGGGTGCTGATGAGGTGCTGCGCCCAGGGCAGGAGCACGATGGAGCCGATCCCTACCCCGGAGAACGCGATGCCGAGCGCGAGCCCGCGCCGCCGCACGAACCAGTTGGGCATGAAGAGGCCGTGCCCGGTATAGCCCAGGCACAGGCTGCCGCCGGAGACGAGAAAGCCGAGCGTCACGTAGAGGTGCCACGGTCGCGAGATGAGCGTGGCGAGGGCGAGCCCCGAGCCCATCATCGCCACGCCGAGCAGGATGAGGACACGCGCCCCGCGGCGATCGAGGAGCCAGCCGAGCCACGGCGCGAAGGGCGTCGAGACGATGAACCCGATCGCGAAGGCGCCCGCGGTGAGCCCGCGGTCCCACCCGAACTCATCGAGGATGGGCGGGAACAGCAGCGAGAACGCGGTGCGGGCATTGACGCCCACGCCCATGGTGACGAAGGCGCAGGCGACGATCACCCAGCCGTAGAAGAACGGAAGCCGCACGCGGGCGCCGGGCCCTACCGCCGGTCGTAACCGAAGAACCCGCCTTTCGGACGCGCGTGCGCGTGGAAATGGTCGGGAATGTTGCGCATGTGATCGTCCACCCAGTACTCTCCCACGCGCTGCGTCGCCACCTCGCCGAGACGGGCCAGCATGTGGGCGCGCGCCTCGGGGGGCGGCTGGGTTCCGTGGCGGCGCCACACCACCATGGGCGTCTCGCACACGTCACACTCGGCGATCCAGCACACGTCGTCCTCGTGGTACCAGGGCGTGATCCTCTTGGCCCGACAGAGGTCGCAGCCGGCGACCTTACCGTCGTCAGGCAGCGGCGGCGGTGGAGCGGACGCCATGGCGCCTCACCTGGACCACGGTCGTGATCGTGAGCAGCATGAACACCGCCGCGACCACGAACACCGCGCGCGGCTCGCCGCGATCGAGCAGCCAGCCGAAGAGCAGCGGCGTGAGCGAGGAGCCGAGATCGAGGCCGGAGTAGACGAAGCCGTAGACCTTGCCCGAGGCTCCGCGCGGCGTCGCCCGGCGCACCAGCATGTCGCGCGAGGGCGTGGTCATGCCGAGGGCGAAGCCCGCCACCGCCATGAGCACCGGCAGGGCAGGGAGCGCGAGCGCGCCGCTCGCCAGCACGAGGGTCAGCACCGCGCCCGTGCTCATGCCGCACGCGGCTACGAGATCGTGGCGGCGCGTGCGGTCGGCGAGGAACGCACCCAGGAGGACGCCGCCCGAGCTGCCCAGGAGAAACGCGGTGAGGGCGCCGGTGGCGACCGCGAGGGGCGCCTGGTAGAGCGTCACGAGCGTGGTCACCGAAAAGGTCTGAAGTCCGATCTGCGCGGTCGCGAGCAGGGCGAAGTAGGCGAAGGCGGCGAGCACCGGCGCCACCATGAGCAGCCGGATGTCGGCGGCAAGCCCGCCGCCATCGCCCGCCTCGCGCCGCGGAGTCGCCACCCGGTCGTCGGCGAGTGCGTCGGACTGGGTCGAGAGGAGCAAGGCCGCCGCCACGCCGATCCCGCCCACGGTGACGAGCGCGGTGCGCCACGAGCTGTGCGCGGCGAGCGCGACGACCACCACGGGCGCCGCCGTCCAGCCGAGATTGCCGCAGATCGAGTGCACGCCGTAGGCGCGGCCGAGCCGGCGCGCGTCCACCGAGGCGTTGAAGATGGAGTAGTCGGCGGGATGGAACACGCTGTTCCCGAGCCCGGCCAGTACCGCGATGGGCAGCAGGGCCCAGTACGTCGGCGCGATGCCCGCGGCGGCGATCGCGCCCGCGAAAAGGCACATCCCGGTGACGAGCACCCGCACGGCGCCGAAGCGATCCACGAGGAAGCCCGAGATCGTCTGCCCGATGCCGGACGAGGCGTACATCAGGCTCACCACGAAGCCCAGCGCCACGTACGGCACGCCGAACGTCTCCTTGATGAGCGGGAAGAGCGGCGGCAGCGCGAGCTGGAAGAAGTGACTGAAGAAGTGCGCGGAGCCTACGAGACCGATGATGCGAACATCACGCTTCAGCGTGCCTACGGTCGCATCGAGCATACCGTTCACCATGCCATCTGGGCGCGGCCGCGTCAAACTCCTGTGGTACGATTCGGGCCTCACCCGCCGTCAAGGAGGCCTGCATGCCCGTTCAGCACGTGGGGCGCCCGATCAAGCGCATCGAGGACCCCAAGCTCATCACCGGCAGCGATCCCTACGTCAACGACTTCAAGTTCACCGGTGCGCTCCACCTGGCCTTCGTGCGCAGCCCGCACGCCCACGCCACCATCCGGCGCATCGACACCGCGGCCGCGCGCGCGGTGCCGGGCGTGGTGTCCGTCTTCACGGGCGCCGATCTCAACGCCGAGGTCGGCGTGATCCACACCCCGCTGCCGCCCGAGATGTTCGCCAGCATGAACCGCCAGGGCCACACCCTGCTCGCCGAGGGGCGCGTCCGGCACGTGGGCGAGCCGGTGGCAGTGGTGGCGGCGGAGAGTCCCGCCGCGGCGGTCGACGGCGCCGACGCCGTCGTCGTGGACTACGATCCGCTCCCCGTGGTGGTGGACGCAGCGGACGCGCTCAAGCCCGGCGCGCCGCTCCTCTACCCCGAGTCCAAGACGAATCTCGGCGTGAGCCTCAAGGCCGAGTCCGGCGACGTGGACGGCGCGTTCAAGAAGGCGGACGTGGTGGTGGACATGCACATGTACAACCAGCGCGTATTGCCGGTGTGCATGGAGCCGCGCGCGTGCAGCGCGGCGTGGGACGAGAGGACCCAGAAGATGGTCATGTACGGCGACACGCAGATCCCGCACACCATGCGGAACCAGGTCGCCGAGCGCCTCAAGCTCCAGCCCGATCAGATCCATCTCATGACGGGCCGCGTGGGCGGCGGCTTCGGGGCCAAGGTGCCGGTGTACCAGGAAGACACGATCGTCCCGCTCCTCGCCATGCGCCTCAAGCGCCCGGTGAAGTGGAACGCCACGCGGCGCGAGGACCTCCAGGCCACCGGGCACGGGCGCGACGTGCGCATTCACCTGCGCCTGGCCGCGGACAAGACCGGGCGCATCCTGGGGCTCGAGGCCCGGATCATCGGCAACGCCGGCTACTGCCTCTATCACGTGGGCTGCCTGCTCCCCGTGCTGTGCGGGCAGATGATCACCGGCTGCTACGACATCCAGACCGCGCGCGTGGACATCCAGGTCGCCTTCACCAACACCATGGGCACCGTGCCCTATCGCGGCGCGGGGCGCCCGGAGGCGGCCTACTTCATCGAGCGCGCGATGGACACGCTGGCCGCCAAGCTCGGCATCGATCCGGCGGAGGTGCGGCGTCGCAACTTCATCTCACCCGATCGGTTCCCGTACCAGACCATCATGGGCAACTCCTACGACTCGGGCGAGTACACGCGGGCGCTGGAGCATGCGCTGACCAAGGCCGGCTACCCCGAGCTGCGGCGCGAGCAGCGGGACGCGCGGGGCCAGGGCCGGCTCGTGGGCATCGGGCTCGCCTCGTACGTGGAGATCTGTGGCTTCGAGGACGACGAGACCTCCGACGTGATCGTGGCGGACGACGGCAAGGTGACGGTGCTGACCGGCGCGGCCTCCCACGGCCAGGGGCACGAGACGGCCTTCGCGCAGCTCGTGGCCGACGAGCTTCAGGTGCCCATGGCTGACGTCACGGTGATTCACGGCGACACCGTGAAGGTGCGGAGCGGCGTGGGCACGTTCGGCAGCCGCTCCATCGCCAAGGGCGGGATGCACGCGCTCGCCAATGCCGTGAAGGTGCGCGAGGCGGCACTGCAGACGGCGGCCGGGCTGCTCGAGGCGGCGGTGGCGGACATCGTGCACGCCGACGGCAAGTTCTCCGTGCGCGGCGTACCCGACCGCTCCGTGACCTGGAAGCAGGTGGCCGCGGCCTCCAAGGGCGCGCTCACATCCTGCGGCGACATCAAGGGTAACGGCACGCTCTTTCCCTTCGGCACTCACGTGGCCATGGTCGAGGTGGATCGCGAGAGCGGCAAGCCGCGCATCCTGAAATATTTCTCGATCGACGACGCCGGCTTCCTCGTGAACCCGCTGCTCGTGCAGGGGCAGGTGCATGGCGGGCTCGCCCAGGGCATTGGCCAGGCCCTCTGGGAGGAGGCCGCGTTCGACGAGTCGGGCCAGCTCCTTTCCTCGACCCTGATGGACTATGCGCTGCCCAAGACCGACGACCTCATCTCGTTCGTGAACGACCACACCCGGACGGACTCACCGCGCACTACCCTCGGCGTGAAGGGGATCGGCGAGGCGGCCACCATCGGCTCCACGCCGGCCATCGCCAACGCGGTGGTGGACGCGCTGCGGCCGATGGGCATCGAGCACGTGGAGATCCCGCTGACCCCGCAGAAGGTGTGGGCCGCCCTCGCGGCGGCGCCCAAGAAGTGAGCGACGAGACGCTGGCCCAGGTGCGCCGAGCCCTCGACGGGCTCGGCGTGCCGTACGAGATCGTGGACATCGATCCCGCCTTCGCGGACACGGCGGCTTTCTGCGAGAAGTACGGCTATGGCCTCGACGTCAGCGGCAACACGATCATCGTGGCCTCGAAGAAGGAGCCGAAGCAGTTCGCCGCCTGCCTGGTGCTGGCCAACACGCGGCTCGACGTCAACCACACCGTGAAGCGCCTCATGGGAGCCTCGCGCGTGTCATTCGCCTCGGCCGAGGAAACCATGGCCCTGACCGGCATGCAGATCGGCGGGGTCACCGTGCTCGCCCTCCCGGCCGATCTGGCCGTCTACGTGGACGACCGGATCATGGCCCTGCCCTGGATGATCCTGGGCGCGGGCAGCCGCGCCGCCAAGGTGAAGGTCTCGCCGCGGGTCCTGGAGCGCCTGCCCGGATTCCAGGCGGTCCCCGGCCTCGCCCAGCCGATCCCGCCGCCGCCCGCTTAGCCGCCCCTCTAGTTCCTTGCCCCAAGCCGTGCTTTCGCCTAGCCTAGCGGGGATTGTGACCTCCGCGGGGCACTCATGAGGGGCAGGAAAAAGGCGGTCAAGCGCCCACTGACGGCCAGGAAGGCCGCCGTTTCCCGAAACGGGCGCGGCCCCGCGGCTCCCTCTCCCGGCGACGAGCGTCTCGCCGAAGCGCTCGCACAGCAGGCCGCCACCGCCGACATCCTCCGCATCATCGCGGCCTCGCGCACGGACTCGCAGCCGGTCTTCGATGCCATCGCTGAAAGCGCCGCGCGCCTCTGCGCGTCATACGATGCTGCGATCTACCGCCTGGAGGCCGATCGGCTGGTGCTCGCAGCCCACCACGGCCCGATCGTGCTGGGGCGAGTCGGGGAGTTTTCCCTCCCGGTCCAGGGGTCGGTAGCAGGTCACGCCATTCGCGAGCGGCGTGCGATCCAGGTCGCCGACGCCCAGGCCGTGGGCAATCGCTACCCCGTGACCGGCGGGCACGCCCCGCGCATGGGCGTTCGCACCATGCTGTGCGTACCGCTCCTGCTGAACGGGGTCGCCGTTGGCGCGTTCTCGCTTCGCCGCACCGAAGTGCAGCGCTTCACGACGCGGCAGATCGCCCTACTGCGCACCTTCGCTGACCAGGCCGTCATCGCCATCGAGAACGCACGCTTGTTCCGAGAGTCGCAGGAGCGCAACCGCGATCTCACGGAGTCGCTGGAGCGAGAGACGGCAACCAGCGAGATCCTGCGCGTCATCAGCAGCTCGCCCACCGATCTCCAGCCCGTGTTCGACATGATCGCCAGGAGTGCGGCCGTCCTGTGCGGCGCGGAGGTCAGCGCGGTTACTCGCTTCGACGGCGAGCTGGTGCATCTGGTGGCTGTACACGGATCGAGCCCGCGGGGAGCCGATGCCCTCCGGAAGGTCTTTCCCCGCCCGCCGAGCGGTGAAACCGTCGCGGTACGGTGCATCCGCGATCGCGCGATCATCAATGTCCCTGACGTGCTGGGTGATCCAGAGTTCGGCATCAAGGCGGCGGCGCGGGCGAGCGGTTTCCGGGGCACGCTCGGGGTCCCGATGCTCCGGGGCGGCCGCGCTCTCGGCGCGATCGTGCTCGGCCGCAGCCAGGTCGGGCCGTTCAGCGAGCGAGAGGTCGACCTCATCCGCACCTTCGCCGACCAGGCCGTCATCGCCATCGAGAACGCGCGGCTATTCCAGGAAACGAGCGACCGCAATCGCGACCTGGCGGAGTCGCTGGAGCGGGAGACGGCGACCAGCGAGATCCTGCGCGTGATCAGCAGCTCGCCCAGCGACCTGCAGCCCGTCTTCGACATCATCGCCAAGAATGCGGCCCTCCTGTGCGGGGCTGGGGTCGGCGCGGTCACGCGCTTCGACGGGGAGCTGGTTCACCTGGTGGCGGTACATGGATCAACCCAGCGCGGCGCGGCTGCCCTGCGGAGGGCGTTCCCCCGCCCGCCCAGCGGCGAGACGGCCACGGCGCGGGCCATTCGCGACCGCGCGGTCGTTCACATCTCTGACGTGCTGGACGATCCGGAGTTCGCCATGCGGGAGGCCGCCGTGGTGGGCGGCTTCCGCGCCTCACTCGCCGTCCCGATGCTGCGTGACGGCCGCGCGCTCGGCGCCATCGTCGTGGGGCGCCGCAAAGTCGGCCCATACAGCGAGCTGGAGATCGACCTCCTTCGCACGTTCGCCGCCCAGGCCGTCATCGCGATCGAGAACGTGCGGCTGTTCCAGGAGCTAGGTGTCCGCAACCGGGATCTGACCGATTCGCTGGAGCAGCAGACGGCCACCGGGGAGATCCTGCGGGTGATCGCCAGCTCGCCCAATGACCTCCAGCCCGTCTTCGACATCATTGCGAGGAGCGCGGCCCTCCTGTGCGGTGCGGAATCCAGCACGGTGACCCGTTACGACGGCGACCTGGTGCACATGGTGGCCATCCACGGCTCCAGTCAGCGCGGCGTCGACGCGCTCCGGGCGGCCTTCCCCCGCCCCCCCAGCGGCGAGACGGCGGCCGTCCGGGCCATCCGCGACCGGGCGATCGCTCACATCCCGGACGTGCTGACCGACGCGGAGTTCGGCATCCAGGGCGCCGCGGTGGCGAGCGGCTTCCGGTCCGTGCTCGGCGTCCCGATGCTGCGCGACGGCCGCGCGCTCGGCGCGATTGCTGTCGGACGCAGCAAGGTCGGGCCGTTCAGCAACCGGGAGATCGACCTCCTGCGCACCTTCGCCGACCAGGCGGTCATCGCCATCGAGAACGTGCGCTTGTTCAACACGCTCGAAACCAAGAACCGGGACCTCGCCGAGTCGCTCGAGCAGCAGACGGCCACCGGCGAGATCCTACAGGTCATCTCGGGCTCGCCCACCAACGTGCAGCCGGTGTTCGATGCGGTGGCGAGCAGCGCCGCCCGGCTGTGCGATGCGTTCGATTCCGCCATCTTCCGCCGTGACGGGGACCGGCTCCTCCTCGTGGCGCATCATGGTCCCATTCTCGTGGGACGTGTGGGAGAGTTCTCGCTCCCCCTGGTACGGGGCACGGCGGCGGGCCGCACCGTGCTCGACGGCCGCACCATTCACGTCGCCGACATGCAGCGGGAGACGGCCGAGTTCCCCGAGAGCGCGGACAACGCGGCCCACATGGGCTTCCGTACCATCCTCAGCGTACCCCTCATGCGCGAAGGGCTTGCGATCGGAACGATTCAGCTCCGGCGGACCGATGCTCGTCCGTTCACCGAACGGCAGGTGACCCTGCTCCAGACCTTCGCCAACCAGGCCGTCATCGCCATCGAGAACACGCGGCTCTTCACCGAGCTGGACGCGCGCAATCGCGACCTGACCGAGACCCTGGAGCAGCAGACGGCGACCGGCGAGATCCTGCGCGTGATCTCGAGCTCCCCCCAGGACGTCCAGCCCGTCTTCGACACGATCGCCCACAGCGCGAAGCGGCTCTGTGAAGCGGAGTTCGCATTCGTCTTCCGCTACGACGGAGGGCTCGTGCACTTCGTCGCCCAGCACGGGCTCTCGGCCGACGGTTTGAAGGCCCTGCGCACCGCCTGGCCGGCCCCCCTCGACGGCGCGACGGCGGCGGGGCGGGCGATACGCGACCGGGTGATCGCGCACATTCCGGACATCCGCGAGGATCCGGCCTACGGTCACAATCAGGTCGCGGCGATCGCGAATTTCCGGAGCGTCGTGGCCATTCCCATGCTGCGCGACGGCGAGCCCATCGGCGCGATCACCGTGAACCGCCCGAAGGCCGGCGCGTTTCCCGAGCGGCTCATCGAGCTCCTCAAGACCTTCGCAGATCAAGCCGTGATCGCGGTGGAGAACGTGCGCCTCTTCACCGAGCTGGACGCCCGCAACCGCGATCTCACCGAGACCCTGGACCAGCAAACCGCGACGGGCGAGATCCTGCGCGCGATCTCCGGCTCGCCCACGGACGTGCAGCCGGTGTTCGACACCATCGCGCGCAACGCGCGGCGCCTCTGCAGTGGAGAGTTCTGCCAGGTCTTCCGGGTCGAGGATGGGCAGCTCCACAACGTGGCCAACGACGGGCAGAACGCTGAAGGGCTGGCCGCCATTCGCGCGGCGTTTCCCCGGCCGGTCGACGAGGGCACGTCAGCAGGACGAGCCGTGCTGACCGCTGCCGTCTCCCAGATTCCCGACGTCACGGCCGAGCCTGCCTACGGCACGACCGGGGTGGCTCAAACGGTCGGCTTTCGCAGCATCGCCGCCGTGCCCATCCTGCGCGACGGCGCCCCCATCGGAGCCATTGCCGTCGGACGCGGCGAGGTGGGCCGCTTTCCAGAGCGGCAGGTCGAGCTCCTCAAGACCTTCGCCGACCAGGCCGTCATCGCCATCGAGAACGTGCGGCTCTTCAAGGAGCTGGAGGTCCGCAATCGTGACCTCACCGAGACCCTGGAGCAGCAGACCGCCACCGGCGAGATCCTGCGCGTGATCTCGAGCTCGCCCACCGACGCGCAGCCGGTGTTCGACACGATCGCCCACAGCGCGAGCCGGCTATGCGACGCTCGTTGCTTCGTCTTCCGCTTCGATGGGGAAAAGATCCACTTCGTGGCGCAGCACGGGCTGGAGCCGGATCGTGTCGAGCAGGTACGCTCGGCGTGGCCGAGGACCCCCACGCGCGGCACGGCGTCCGGG
>DASTYT010000144.1 GCA_035764725.1 Candidatus Methylomirabilota bacterium
GCCCGCCACCGTGCCCACCAGCCCGATCAGCATGCCGGCGGCGAGGAACACGACCGCGATGGAGCCGGAGGTCGCCCCCATCGCCTTGAGGATGCCGATCTCCTTCCGCTTCTCGGCCACGAGGAGCACGAGGTGGCCGATAATCGCGAAGCCCGCCACAAGCACGATGATGGTCACGATGACGAACAGGGCGAGTTTCTCGAGCTGGAGCGCGGCGAAGAGGTTGCGGTTCATGTCCATCCAGTCGCGGATCCAGTAGGGCCCGCCCGCGGCGGCGGCGATGCGGCGGCCCACCGCCTTGGCGTCGAAAGGGTCGTCGAGCTTCACCTCGACGCCGGTGACCCGATCGCCCAGCCCCGCGAATTCCTGCGCGGCGGCGAGCGTGGTGTAGGCGAGCGAGGCGTCGTGCTCGTACATCCCGATCTCGATGTAGCCGGCCACCGTGAAGCGCCGCATCTTGGGCACGAGCCCCACCGCGGTCATCGCACCCTGCGGGGAGATCACCGTGACCTGATCGCCCGGCACCACGCCGAGCGTCCGCGCCAGCTCCCGGCCGAGGATGAGGGCGGGCTCGCCGCCGCCCGCGAGGAGGGGATCGAGGCTCCCCGCCTTCAGCGCCTGCTGGAGAGTCGCCCGCACCACCGGCGAAGACAGATCCGCGCCGCGGAGGAGGCCGCCGGTCGCGCCGCCGCCCTGCGCGGTGAAGAGGGCCTGCTGGAGCACGAACGGGGTCGCGGAGTGCACGCCCTCGACGGGGGCCACGCGCGCCGCCACCGCGGCCCCGTCGGCCATGCCCCGCCCCCCGCCCTCCACCACGAGCACGTGCGGCTGGGCCGCGATGATCTTTTCCTTGATGCCGTCCTGGAAGCCAGTCATGGTGGCGAGGACGACGATCAGCGCGCTCACGCCCAGGAATACGCCGCCGATGCCGATCCACACGAACAGCGAGAGGTTGCTCCGCTGCCCCCGCGCGCGCAGGTATTTCAGGCCGAGGAAGAGCTCGAATGGCAGCCCCCGCCCCGGCATCAGGCCTCTCCGTCCTCGTCGCGGTCCGCGTCGGCCGCGCCCGGCCCGCCCGCGCGCTCCTGCCGGAGATGGGGGAAGAGGATCACGTCGCGGATGGAGGGCGAATCGCTGAACAACATGGCCACGCGGTCGATGCCGATTCCCTCCCCCGCGGTCGGCGGCATCCCGTACTCGAGCGCGCGCACGTAGTCCTCGTCGAGCCACTGCGCCTCCTCGTCGCCCCGCGCGCGCTGCGCCTCCTGGTCGACGAATCGCTGGCGTTGATCGATGGGATCATTGAGCTCGGAGTACGCGTTGGCGAGCTCCCGCCGGCACACGTAGAGCTCGAAGCGGTCGACTAGGCGGGGGTCCTCACGCTTCCGCTTCGACAAGGGCGAGAGCTCGATGGGAAAGTCGGTGATGAACGTGGGCTGCGCGAGCCCCGGCTCGATCAGCCGGTCGAACACCTCGTGCCAGATGTCGATTACGGTCCCCCCCGGCGCCAGCGGGACCCCGCGGGCCGCCGCCGCCCGCGCGAGGGTCTCCGCAGGCGTGTCCGGCGCCGCGGGCACGCCGAGGGCGTCGCCGATGGCGGCGAAGAAGGGCAGGCGCCGCCACGGCGGGGTGAGCGAGATCGCCTCGCCCTGATACGTGAAGTCGAGGCGCCCCAGCAGCGTCTGCCCGAGATGGACGAATAAGTCCTCGGTGAGCTGCATGAGGTCGTTGTAGTCCGCGTAGGCCTGGTAGAACTCGAGCATCGTGAACTCGGGGTTGTGCTGGGTCGACACGCCCTCGTTCCGGAACGAGCGGTTGATCTCGTAGACGCGCTCGAGCCCGCCCACCACCAGGCGCTTGAGGTAGAGCTCGGGAGCGATGCGAAGGTACAGCGGCATGTCGAGCGCATTGTGATGCGTGACGAAGGGCCGGGCGGTCGCCCCGCCGGGGATCGGCTGCATCATGGGTGTCTCGACTTCGAGGAAGCCGCGCGCATCGAGGAAGGCCCGCATCTCCCGGATGATCCGGCTCTTGAGGACGAACGTGTCCCGCACGTGCGGGTTCACCACGAGGTCCACGTAGCGGCGCCGATAGCGCGTCTCCACGTCCTTGAGCCCATGCCACTTCGCCGGGAGCGGCCGTAGCGACTTCGCCAGGAACTCGAGCTCCTTCACCGCCACCGTGAGCTCGCCGGTGCGCGTCCGCATGAGCTCGCCGGTCACCCCGACGAAGTCGCCCACGTCGAGGTCCCGGAAGAGGGCGAAGCGTTCGCCGAGGGCGTCACCCCGCGCGTAGAGCTGGATGGCGCCGGTACGGTCGCGGAGATGGGCGAAGCAGGTCTTGCCGTGATCGCGGAAGGAGACGATGCGCCCGGCCAGGCTCACCGGCCCGGCGCTCTTGAGCTCGTCCTCGGCCGCGCTCCCGAAGCGCGCGGCGAGCTCCCCCGCCCAGTGCGACACGGGGAACCGGCCGCCGAAGGGATCCACGCCGCGCGCGCGGAGGGCGGCCAGCTTTTCGTGGCGGCGGCGAATCAGCTCGTTGGTATCCGGGGCGGGGCCGGAAGCGGGAGGCTGGGCCATCGCGCTCACTCGCTTCCCTTGGCCGCCCGCACGCCGGTCAAGAAGGCGCGGATGAACGGATCGATGTCGCCGTCCATCACCGCCTCCACGTTGCCGACCTCCACTCCGGTGCGGTGGTCCTTGATGATCTGGTAGGGGTGGAAGGTGTAGGTCCGGATCTGGCTGCCGAACGCGATCTCCTTCTTCTCGCCGGTCAGCTCGGCCAGCTCCTCCCGCTGCTTCTTCTCGTACACCTGGTAGAGGCGCGCCCGCAGGATGCGGAGTGCGGTGTCACGGTTCCGGAGCTGCGAGCGCTCGTTCTGGCAGGCGACCACGATGCCGGTGGGCAAATGGGTGATGCGCACGGCGGAGTCCGCGGTGTTGACGCCCTGCCCGCCCGGGCCGGACGAGCGATACACGTCCACCCGGATCTCGTCGTCGCGCACCACGACTTCGACATCTTCCACCTCGGGGATCACCGCCACCGACGCGAACGACGTGTGCCGGCGCTTGGAGGCGTCGAAGGGCGAGATGCGGATGAGGCGGTGCACGCCGATCTCGCTCTTGAGGTAGCCGTAGGCATACTCCCCCGTCATCGTGATGGTGGCGGACTTGATGCCCGCCTCTTCACCGGGGAGGAGGTCCACCACCTCGGCCTTGAAGCCCGCGCGCTCCGCCCAGCGCAGGTACATCCGCATGAGCATCTGCGCCCAGTCCTGCGATTCGGTGCCCCCCGCGCCGGGATGGATGGAGAGGATCGCGTTCTTGCCGTCCTGCGGCGCGGAGAGGATGACCTTGATCTCGAACGCCTCGATGGCGTCGCGGAGGGCGGCCAGGCTCACAGAGATCTCGGCCCCGTGACTCTCGTCTCCAGCCTCGGTGGCCATCTCCCACAGGAGCCGCGCCTCCTCGGCCTGGGTGGTCAGCTCCTTGAAGCGGGTTACCGTGCGGTTGAGCTCGGCGCGCTCCTGGACGACGGTCTGCGCGCGCCGCGTGTCGTCCCAGAACGTCGGGCGCGACATCTCCTCGTCGATGGCGGCGAGGCGAGCTTCCTTGGCGGGCAGGTCAAAGATGACCTCGGAGATCGTCGAGGCGCCGCTCCACGTCCGCCATGTCCCGCTTCAGCTCGCTCAGCACGAAGACCTCCGGAAGTAGGTGAAGCCGGCCGTCGCTCCGACCAGCGCCAGACACGCATACACGAACCAGTCACCCCAGCGCACGTAGAGCGTCGCGCGCTGGCGCAGCGGCACCCGATCCACCAGCACCCCGCGCTCGCCCAGCGGCAGCATGCGCCGAATCCGTCCGCTGGGGTCGACGAAGGCCGACACGCCCGTATTCGCCGCCCGGACGATGGCCACCCGATTCTCGACCGCGCGCAGCGGCACCGTACCCAAGTGCTGCCACGGCCCACTCGTCTCGCCGAACCAGGCGTCGTTGGTGATGTTCGCCATGAACGCCGCGCCCGCGATCACGCCCCGGCGAAACAGCTCCGGGAAGATGACCTCGTAGCAGATCACCGTGCCGAACGGGGCGCCCTCGAGCGGCATGATCACCGGCTCTGTGCCCGCTCCGAAGTCCGATATGAACTCGGCCCAGCTCCGCACGAACCCGATGAGCCAGGCCAGGGGGACATATTCCCCGAACGGCACCAGGTGAATCTTATCATACTTGGCCCTAATCCCTTGTCCGGTCAGGAAAAATGCGCTGTTCAGGAATTGCGGCCGGGGGGTCTCCCGACGATCGACTGACCCGGCCAGGAGCGGCATCCGAAGCTCCGCGGACAGGCGCGTCAGCCGGCCCAGGAGCGCCGGGTCTCCGCGGAGGAAGATGGTGGTCGCGGTCTCCGGCCAGAGCACCGCCGCCGGACGCGACGTGGGGTCGCCCACGTCCACGGGGCGCGCCGCCTCTCGCGTGAGGGCCTCGTAGATGTCCATGATCTCGGCGTGCCGCTCGGGATCCCATTTGAGCGTCTGGGCGATGTTGGGCTGAATCACCGCGATGCGCACGTGGGTGCCCGGCGCAGGTGTCACGGCGAGCGCGCTCCATCCGAACGCCAGGGCGCCGAGGACCAGGGCGCCGGCGGCAACCATCCCCGGGAGCGCGCGGCGCCAGCCGAGACGGACTGCCGCCGCGAGCGCACAGTTCACCGCGACGAGAAGGAATGACACGCCGTAGACGCCGGTGAGCTCCGCGATCTGGATCACGGGCAGCACGCCGTGCTGCGAATATCCGGCGAGCCCCCAGGGAAAGCCGTCCATGAGCCACCCGCGCAGCCACTCGCCGGCCACCCAGAGGGGCGGCACGGTAGCGAGCGCCCAGCCCGGTCCCAGGCGCGGCCGCGTCCATGCCACCCATGCCCCGGCGAGGCCGACGTAGAGTGCACAGTACCCGGCCAGCAGCGCGATGGGCCCCCACGTGAGCGGCCACGGGATCGCGCTGTAGTGGCGGAAGGTGTGATCGAGCCAACGGAGGAGGACCACGAAGAACACGGCGCCCTCGAGCCACGCCTCGCGGAACGCCGCGCGCGGCGGCAGGACGAGCGCCCAGGCGAGCGTGGGCACGAGCCAGATCCAGGCGAGCGGCCACCAGTCCGTCGCGGGATACGCGAGGGCGCCCAGCACGCCCCCGGCGATGAGCACCGGCACCCGCACCATCGGCGGCGCGAGCCCGGGTGCTCGCTCAGAACCCACCGGCGAGGCGCTCGGCGAGGAGGCGAGGCAGGCCCGCGGCGAGGATACGGCGCGCGGCTTCCCGGTGATCGTAGGATACGCGGCGGATGTCGACCCGCCGCGCCTCCACGTCCCACACCGCGTAGGCCGCGCGGGGATCGCGGTCGCGGGGCTGGCCCACGCTGCCGACATTGATCAGGTAGCGCCGGCCGGCTTCGAGGGCCACGTCCACCGGCCATGCGGTGAACGTGGCCGCATGCTCGGGCCCGCTCGAGCCCAACGACCAGACGCCGGGCCGGTGCGAGTGCCCCACGAAGCACAGGCGCGTCGCGAAGTCCTGGAACACCGCGAACCCCTCCTCGGCGGAGAGGAGATAGTCCCATTCCTCCGGTCGATGCGGGCTCGCGTGGACGAGGGTCGCGTCCTCGACGGTGGCGGTCAGGGGCCGCGCGCCGAGCCAGGCCAGCGTGTCGGGCGCCAGCTGCTCGCGCGTCCACAGCGTGGCCGCACGAGCCATCGGATTGAACCAGGCGAGGTCGAGGAGGCCGGCGACGCCGTGCTCGTGATTGCCGCCCACCAGCGCGCTCGCGCGCTCCCCCACGATGTCGACGCAGGCCTCGGGGTCCGCGCCGTAGCCGACGAGGTCGCCGAGACACAGCACGGCGCGCGCCCCCTCCCTGGCCGCGTCGGCGAGCACGGCGTCCAAGGCGGGATGGTTGGCGTGTATGTCCGACAGGACGGCGTAGCGGATGATGGGGACCGTGGCCGCTAGTCGGGCGGCCGGTGCTCTTTGTGCACGCGGTCGAGGAGCCCGTTGATGAAGCGGCTCGATTCGCGCGTGCTGAACTTCTTCGCGACTTCGAGCGCCTCGTTGATCGCGACCTTCGGCGGGATGTCGGCCCGCCACAGGAGCTCGAAGACGCCCGCGCGGAGGATGTTGCGGTCGACCACGGCCATGCGGTCCATGTCCCAGTTCTCCGCGTACTGGGCGATGACCTCGTCTATCTTCTCCTGATGGAGTGTGGTGCCCCGCACGAGGGACTCGACGAACGCCCGCACCTCGTCGTCCACCGGATGGCGGGCCCAGAACTCGTCGAAGTAGGGCTCGGCGCTCGCCGCCTCCTGGAGATCCAGCTGGTAGAGGAGCTGCAGGGCCAGCTCGCGGGACTTGCGACGCTTGCCCATTCAATGCCTCCGCGGACGCGAGCGACCACGGAGCCACTCCGCCATCTCGAGCACGGCGTGGGCGGCCTCCTCCCCGCGATTGCCGACGGCGCCGCCCGCGCGCTCCCACGCCTGCTCCTCGGTGAGCGCGGTGATCACCCCGAAGCCGATGGGCACGCCGGTGGCGAGCGACGCCTCGCGGATGCCCGCGGCCGCCTCACGGCAGATGAAGTCGAAGTGGGGCGTGCCACCCTTGATGACGACACCCACGCAGGCGACACCGGCGAACCGCCCCGATCTGGCGAGGGTAAGCGCCGCGAGGGGAAGTTCGAAGGAGCCGGGCACCCAGTGCACCTCGACGCGGCCGGCGCCGATGCCCGCCTCGGTAAAGGCGGCCACCGCGCCGTCGGCGAGCTTCTTCGAGATCGCCTCGTTGAAGCGGGCGGCGACGACGGCGAAGCGCGCCGTGGCCGAGCCGCCGGCGACACCCTCGCGCGGCCGCGACGTGGGGGCGCGGCCCGCCATCTCAGTCGGGGAACGCCGAGAAGAGGTGGCCCATCTTCTCACGCTTGGTGGTGAGGTAGCGGCGGTTGGCGTCGGTAGGCGGGATCTCGAGCGGCACGCGCTCGACGACGCGCAGGCCGTAGCCCTCGATGCCGACGATCTTTTTCGGGTTGTTGGTCAGGTAGCGGAGGTTCCTGATGCCGAGGTCCACCAGGATTTGCGCGCCGATGCCGTAGTGACGGAGATCCGCCCCGAAGCCGAGAGCATGGTTGGCCTCGACCGTGTCCTTGCCCTGGTCCTGCAGCTCGTACGCGCGCAGCTTGTTGACGAGCCCGATCCCCCGCCCCTCCTGCCGCATGTACACGAGCACGCCGCGGCCTTCGCGGGCAATGATGGCGAGCGCGCGATGCAGCTGGGAGCCGCAGTCGCAGCGCTCGGAGCCGAACACGTCGCCGGTGAGGCACTCCGAGTGGACGCGCATCAGCACCGGCGCGTCCCCCGACACGTCGCCCATGACGAGGGCCACCGGCACGCGGTCGTCCACGGTGGTGTCGTAGGCGATGCACAGGAACTCGCCGAACTCGGTGGGCAGGCGAGTCTCTGCCGCGCGGCGGACCAGCTTCTCCTTCTGCATCCGATACTCGATGAGGTCCTTGATCGTGATGACCATCAGCCCGTGCGTGCGCGCGGTCTTGAAGAGCTCGGGCAGGCGCGCCATCCCGCCTTCCTCGTCTAGGATCTCGCAGATCACGCCCATGGGCGCGGAGCCCGCCATGCGGGCGAGGTCCACCGCCGCCTCGGTGTGGCCGGCCCGGCGCAGCACGCCGCCGGGGAGCGCGCGGAGGGGAAAGATGTGCCCGGGGCGGTTCAGATCCTCGGGGCGCGAGGCGGGATCGACCAGCGTGCGGATGGTGACGGCCCGGTCGTAGGCAGAGATGCCGGTGGTGACGCCCCGCCGCGCGTCGACGGTGGTGGTGAACGCGGTGCCGTGGGGCTCGGTGTTGTCTCGCACCATGAGGCCGATCTCGAGCTCGTCCAGCCGCTCGCCGAGCATGGGCACGCAGATGAGGCCGCGCCCGTACCGGGCCATGA
This sequence comes from Candidatus Methylomirabilota bacterium, assembly GCA_035764725.1. Lineage (NCBI taxonomy): Bacteria > Methylomirabilota (SeqCode) > Candidatus Methylomirabilota bacterium. The sequence goes on from DASTYT010000144.1 coordinate 7,988, forward strand.
AGTTGATGGCCTCCGGGGTAACCCGATCCGCGGCCATGACGAGGTCGCCCTCATTCTCGCGATCCTCGTCGTCCACGACGACCAGCATCCGGCCGGCGCGGATCTCCTCGATGGCGTTCTCGATGGTCGCGAACTGTCCGACGCTCACGTCCCCACGGTTGCTGATCACGAGCGAGTCCCTCCCGGCTCTCCGGCGGGTCGCCCGCCGAGGCTCCACGCGCGCAGCACGTACTTGCCGATCATGTCCATCTCGAGATTCACGCGCCGTCCCCGCCGGGTCGCCCCGAGCGTCGTGACGGCGAGCGTATGGGGGATCACCATCACCTCGAACGCCCCCTCCTCGAGCGCCGCCACCGTCAGGCTCACGCCGTCCACCGCCACCGAGCCCTTCGCGATCAGGTACGGGGCGAGCCGTGGGTCCTGCCATTCTACCCTGATCCGGGAGGTGTCCGCCGCGCGCTCCACCGCGGTCACGACGCCGATGCCGTCGACGTGGCCCTGCACGATGTGGCCGCCCAGGAAGTCCCCCATTCGCAGCGGACGCTCGAGGTTCACGGGATCGCCCGCCACCAGATCGCCGAGGGTGGTGATGGTGAGTGTCTCCGGTCCCATGTCGAAGCCGAGCGCGTCGCTGCCGCGCTCGACCACGGTGAGGCAGACGCCATTGACGGCAACGCTCGACCCGAGATCCGTGCCGTCGAGGGCCTTGCCCGCCGCGACGACCAGGCGCGCCCCTCGACGGTCGAGGACGCGCCCCAGCTCCTCGACGATTCCGGTGAACACGGCTAGCGCGCGTCCTCGCGATGGATGACGTCGGCCTCGATGAGCCAGTCGTCGCCCACCGCGAGAGCGCTCGCGCGGGTGAGCGAGACGGCGTCGCCGAGGGCGCGTCCCGGGCCGCCCACCGGAGTGGGCGCCCCGCGCCCGCCCACGAGCTTCGGCGCGACGAACACCGCGACTCGGTCCACGAGGTCGGCGGCGAGAAAGCCCGCGTTGAGTTCCGCCCCGCCTTCCACGAGCACGGCGATGACGTCGAGGGCGAAGAGGCGGCCGGCGAGATCGACCAGATCCACGTGGCCGCCCGCGCTCTTGCACGCGAGGACGGCGGCGCCGGTCGCCTCCAGCGCAGCGATCCGCTCCGAGGGCGCGGCGTCGGTCACCGCGACGAGCGCGCGAGCGGGCGTGCCCGCCGTGAGGACACGGGCGGTGCGGGGCAGGCGCGCCTGACTGTCCACGACCACGCGCCAGGGCTCGCGCGGCCACGGCCGGCCCAGGCGCACGTCCAGCGCGGGGTCGTCGGCGAGCGCGGTGCCGATGCCCACCACGACCGCGTCGGACTCGCTGCGCAGGCGGTGCGCCTCCCGCCGCGCGGCCTCACCGGTGATCCAGCGCGAGGCGCCGTCGTGCGCGGCGATCTTGCCGTCGAGGCTCATCGCCGCCTTGAGAGTCACGTGCGGACGGTGGCGGGCCATCGCCGTGAAGAACGCGCGGTTGAGATCGCGCGCCTCGTCCTCCCGGACCCCGACGGACACGTCGACGCCAGCCGCGCGCAGGGCCTCCGCGCCCCCGCCGGGCACGCGCGGGTTGGGATCGCGCACCGCGCTCACGACACGCGTCACCCCCGCCGCGATCACGGCCGGCGCGCAGGGCGGCGTGCGACCCTGATGATTGCAGGGCTCGAGCGTCACGTAAAGGGTGGCGCCGCGCGCCCTGCCTCCCGCCGAGCCCAGCGCGATCACCTCGGCGTGCGGGCCGCCGGCGCCGGCGTGGAACCCCTCCCCGACCACCGCGCCGCCCGTCACCACCACCGCCCCCACCATCGGATTCGGCGAGGTGAGCCCGCGGCCACGCGCCGCGAGCTCGAGCGCCCGCGCCATCCAGTGCGCGTCGTCGGCCGCGGGGCTCATGCGTCCGGCAGGAGCGCCGCGGCGAAGGCCTTGGCGTCGAACGGTTGGAGGTCCTCGACCTTCTCCCCCACCCCGACCAGCTTGATCGGCACGCCCAGTTCGCGCCAGATGCGAACCACGATCCCGCCCTTGGCGGTGCCGTCGAGCTTGGTGAGCACGATCCCGGTGAGCCCCACCGCCTCGTGGAAGAGCCGCGCCTGCGCGAGCCCGTTCTGACCCGTCGGCGCTTCCAGCACCATGAGGCATTCCTGCGGCGCGCCCGGGAGCTGTCGCTCGATCACTCGCTTGAGCTTCGACAGCTCGTCCATGAGGTTGGTCTTTGTGTGCAGGCGCCCCGCGGTGTCGACGAGCAGCACATCCGTGCCGCGGGCCGCCGCCCCCTTCACCGCGTCGAAGACCACCGCGGCGGGATCGGCGCCGGCCGCCTGCCGGATCACCGGCGCGTCGGCCCGGCGGCCCCACTCCTCGAGCTGCTCGATGGCGGCGGCGCGAAACGTATCGGCCGCGGCGAGGGCCACCGACTTCCCCTGCGCGCGGAGCGCCGCGGCGAGCTTGCCGGTGGTGGTAGTCTTGCCGGCGCCGTTGACGCCGAGCATGAGGGCGACGGCGGGTCGCCCTTCGAGAGCGAGCGGGGCGGCCGCGGGCTCGAGCGTCTCCTCGAAGAGGCGGCGAAGGAGCGAGCGCACGTCGGCGGCGTTGCTGACCCGGCCACGCTTTGCGTCCGCGCGCACGCGGTCCACGAACTCCGCGGCGGTCGCCGCTCCCAGGTCCGCGGTGAGGAGCATCTCCTCCAGCTCCTCGAGGAGAGCCTCGTCGACCGGGCGTCCGGCGGCCAGCAGCGTGTCGAGGCCCTCGTCGAAGAGCTGCCGCGAGCGCCGAAGGCCGTCCTTGAACCGGTCGGCGAGGGAGCCGAAGAAGCTCATGAGATCCTCAGCCGCCGTCGGCGGGGAGGACGAGCTCGCGGATCACCGCCCCCGGCGCGCCGATGGGCGGCAGCGGGCGGCCGTTCAGCTCGAGCGAGATCCCGCCGGCATTTCCCACCGTGAGCACGAAGCGCTTCTCCGCGCTCCACTCGCGCGTGGCCCCGGCGGGCAAGAGTTCCTCCACGCTCCGGACCCCGTCGATCTGCACGCGGATCCAGGTAGGCTCGAGCGCCTTGGCCACCAGGTGCTGACCGCCGCGGGGCGGCGCGGCGGTCGCGGCCGCCGGCACCGAGGTCGCCGCGGGAGGCGGGGCGGCCGGGGCCGCAGGCGTCGCGACGGGGGTCGGGGCTGGCGCGGTCGACACCTCCTGCGCGCCGGGGGCCTCGGTGGCGCGGGGCATCGGGGTGGCGGCGGGTGGCGCGGCCGGGGCGACCGCAGGCACGACAGGCGCGCGCGTAAGGCGTGACGACGAATCTCGCCCGGAGTTGAGGATGAAGAGCGCCGTGCCGAGCACGACGAGCAGGATCACGCTCACGAAGACGGGGCCGCGCCCCAGGCCGGCGCCGCGCGCGTCGAGATGGCCCGTGCTGACGGCGTGCGATCGATCCCCGGTCAGCTCGCGATACCGCGACAGTGCCTCGCCCGGGTCGGTCTGGAGGAACTCGCAGTAGGCGCGAATGAACCCCTTCACGAACACCGGCGCCGGCAAGGAGGCCAGATCCTCGACCTCGAGCGCCTCTAGGTGCGCGCGGCCGACGCGGGTGGCGCGGGTGACCTCGTCCAGGGACACGTCCTTGGCCGAGCGTAGCTCGCGCAGATATGTGCCGAGGGAGCCCATGGAAGCCTCTCCGCTACTCTAAGCCGCGAAGAGCGGAACAGTCAACGAGGAGGCGAAGTTACGCTTCGGTCAACTGGACGGACACGAGCCGGGAGAGGCCGGGCTCCTCCATGGTCACGCCGTAGAGCACGTCCGCGGCTTCCATGGTCTTTCGGTTGTGGGTGATCACGATGAACTGCGTCTGGCTGCAGAGCTCCCGCAGCACCCGCAGGAAGCGGTGGATGTTGGCGTCGTCCAGGGGCGCGTCGACCTCGTCGAGCACGCAGAACGGGCTCGGTCGGTAGTAGAAGATTGCGAACAGCAGCGCGAGGCCCGTCAGCGCCTTCTCGCCACCAGACATGAGCGTCACGGCCTGCAGCCGCTTGCCGCGCGGCTGGGCCATGAGCTCCACCCCCTGCTCGAGAGGGTCGTCGTCGCCTTCCTCCGGCTCCACCATGCGCAGCTCGGCCCGCCCGCCTTCGAACAAGCGGCTGAAGATCTCGCCGAAGTGTCGGTTGACCTGATCGAAGGCCTCCTGGAATCGGTCCTGGGCGGTGCGCGTCATGCCCCGTAGCGCGCGCTCCAGGTCCTTGATGGAGCCAGTGAGGTCGTCGTACTGCGCGCGGAGGAAGCCCAGGCGCTCCTCCAGCTCGCGGTACTCCTCGTCGGCGACGAGGTTCACCGGCCCCATCGCCTCGAGCTTCTGGCTAAGGTCGACGTGGCGATCACGCAGGGCCAGCGTGTCGCGCTCGGGGCCGTGCGCGGCGAGCAGCGCCTCCGGGCTGTCTACCCCGTGGGTCCGACGCGCCTCCTGGACCAGCTCCTCGCGGCGCACCCGACCTTCGGTGTCCTGCAGCTCCAGATCGTGGATGCGGGCGACCAGGCGCTGGCGCTCGGCCTCGGCCAGCCGTAGCTCCCCGTCGACCGCTTGCCGCTCGGCCACCTGAGACTGGTGGATCTCGGCGGCAGCGCGAACCTCGCCTTCCAGGCGGTCACGATCGAGCACGGCCTCGCGCGCGCGCGCGTCGGCCCGCGCGACCTCAGCGGCCAGCTCGGCACGACGCTCTGCGAGCTGCGCCCGGCGTAGCACCGCGCCGTCCAGCCGCTCACCGGCCTCGCGGCCCAGCTCCTCGAGCCGGTCGATGTCGCGGGCCAGGGCTTCGACGCGCTCCGCCACCGCGGCGACCTCGACGCGATGGTCGCCGATTTCCGCTCCGAGCGCAGCGTCCGCCCGCTCGGCCGCTTCCACCTCCTCGCGCAGCGCGCTCAGGGTGCCCTCGAAGCCCGCCTCGCGGTCGCGCGCGTCCGCGAGGGCCGCGCCCACCTCGGCGATGCGCCGCGCCGTCTCGACGTGCTCGGCCTCGATCTGTGCGTGCTCGGCGGCGAGCGTGGCCAGATAGCGCTCGAGCCGGTCCGTCTCGCGCTGCGCGGCCTCGAGGTCCTTGTCACCGGTCAGCCGCTCCGCCTCCCGGCTCTGCACGGAGGAGACCAGCGTCGACTCGCGCTCCCGGAGGACGCCGAGCATGGCCTCGAGCGCTTCGAGCTGCCCCCGCTCCTGCTCAACGGCGACCGCGCCGGCCGCGACCTCGTCGCGGAGCTGACGGATGGCGCGCTTGCGGCGAAGCAGTGAGTGCTCCTGCGCCTCGCGATCTCCATCGCGGCGACCGCCGGTGAGCCGGCCGGTCGGCGAGAGCACCTCGCCGGCCGGCGTCACATAAGTCGCGACCACGCCGTTCCGCCGCCACAGACGCTCGGCCTGATCGAGGTGGTCGACCACGCCGACCCGGCCGAGGAGATAGCGGAGCAGTGCCGGCTGCGGACCGCCGATGAGCCGCGAGGCCCAGCGGACGTCGCTCGAGTCGTCGGGCGTCACTCCATTGGACGGCAGCGTGTCGAGCGGCAGGAACGTGGCCGGCCCTGCGTTCTCGCGCTCGAGGTAGCCGAGGGCCGCCCGCGCGTGCTCGAAGCGCTCCACCACCACCCACTGGAGCCGGTCACCGAGCACGCCCTCCACCGCCGCCTCGAGCCCGGTCGGGACGTCGAGGAGATCGGCGACCGTGCCCACCACGCCGTGAAGCGCACTCGTGCTGGCCGCGAACACCGCGCGCACACCCGCCCCGTATCCTTCACGCTCGCGCTCGAGCTGCTCGAGCGCCTCCAGCTGAGACTCGCGCGCGGCGAGGGCGAGCCGCCGATCGCCGAGGGCCACCTGCGTCCGTTCGCGCGCGGCCTCGCCCGCCTCGCGCTCGCTTTGCACCTGGCGCCGCTCGGTCTCGAGCAGCGAGAGCTGCTGCCCGGTGGCCTGACGCCGCTCCTCGACGCGGAAGCGGCGGGCGGCCACCGCGTCGGCTTCCCTCTCGGCCTGAGCCGCCTCCGCGGCCAACCGGGCCAGCCCGCGCTCGCGGTTGAGCCCGCGCTCGCGCAGCTCGCCCTCCTCACGCGTCAGCTCGGCGCGGCGGCCCGCCGCGGTCACCTGCTCACGACGGAGGGTGTCGAGCCGAGCGCGTCGGGCGTCCACGTCCAGGCGCGCGGCGGCGGCCCGCTCCTCGAGATCGGCCAGGCGCGCGATCCGGTCGGCATGGCGCTCGCGCCCCTCCCCGAGCCCGCGAATCTTGTCCTCGCGCTCAGCGCCCAGGGCGACCCGGCGCTCGCCGATCGCGGTGATCTCGCCGCCCAGCCGCCCGTCCTCCTCATCGAGCTCGCGGATCTGCACGAGCAGCTGCTCGCGGCGCTCGATCAGGCGCTCGGCCTCGCCCTGGATCTTCTGGACGAGCTGCCGGAGGTCGGCGAGCCGGAACTCCGTCTCCTGGATGGCGGCGCTCTGGAGCGCCTGGCGGGACTGGAGCGCCGCCTGTTGCACGACGCGCTCCTCCTGCTCGAGGTGCAGCCGCTGCATCTCGACGGCGAGCGCGTCGTGCTTCGCGGTCAGGGCGGCGAAGTCGGCGGCGAGCATGGCGAGGCCCAGCGCCTGCTTCTCGGCGTGCAGCGCCTTGTACTGCTGGGCCTTCCGCGCCTGGCGCTCGAGCGAGCCGAGCTGGCGGCGCACCTCGTCCATAATGTCGCGGACGCGCTGCAGGTTCTGACGGGTGGCGTCGAGCTTGCCCTGGGTCTCCGCGCGCTGCTGCTTGTAGCGGGCGATCCCGGCCGCCTCCTCGATGAAGACCCGTCGCTCCCACGGCTTTGCGGTCAGCACGTGGTTGAGCCGCTCCTGGTCCATCAGCGCGTAGGCCTTGGGATTGACCCCGGTGCCCGCGAAGAGATCCTGGACGTCGCGAAGGCGGCATACCGACTTGTTCAGGAGGTATTCGCTCTCCCCCGTGCGGTAGAGGCGCCGCGCCACCGCGACCTCACTCCAGGGCACCCCGAGCGCGCCGTCGTTCCCGAAGATGAGGCTGACCTCGGCCATGCCGGTCGACTTCCGCGAGGCGGCACCGTGGAAGATGACGTCTTCCATCTTGGCGCCGCGGAGGGTCTTGGGGCTCTGCTCGCCGAGCGCCCACCGGATGGCGTCGGCCACGTTCGACTTGCCGCAGCCGTTGGGACCGACGATGCAGGTGATGCCGGGAAGGACGCGAACCTCCGACTTCTCGGCGAAGGACTTGAAGCCATGAAGTACGATCTGTTCGAGCCGCATGTATGCGCCCGCGGGCGCTACTTACTGTTACCACACGGGTTGCCGGGCCACCAAGAAAAAAACCCCAGGCGTGGGGGGTGTGGCCGGAGAGCGCTACCAGATGTCGGCGGGGCGCTCGCTTAGCCGCCCATGAGGGCGTGGCACTTCTTGTATTTCTTGCCGGAGCCGCACGGGCACGGGTCGTTGCGGCCGACCTTCGCGCCGTTGACGGCGCGCACCTCGCGTCCCGCTGGCGCGCGGCCGGCGCCGATGTCGCCGGCGGCGCCGTGGCTCTCCTGCCAGCGCGGGGCGGGCGCCGGGGCTGCCGCGACACGTACGGGCTCGGCCTCCTCGCGCACCATGCGCACCTTGAAGAGCTGCTCCAGGACCACTTCTTTCAGACGGTCGACCATCTCCTGGAACATGTCGAACGCTTCCTTCTTGTACTCGGTGAGTGGATCGCGCTGGCCGTAGCCGCGAAGCCCGATGCCCTCCTTGAGGTGATCCATGCTCAGGAGGTGATCCTTCCAGAGCTGATCGATCCCGCGGAACTCGCCGTCCTCCCAGCGGAGGCCCAGCACGATCCACCGCTCGAGGCGATGGAACATCTCCGGCCCCATTTGCGCCTCGCGCTCCCGGTAGGACTTCACCGCGAGCTCGGTGACCTCCTCCACGAGCTCCTCGGGGGCGCGCATCTCCGTCACGTCGAGCTCGGCGGGCAGGCGGAAATCGAACTGGCGATGCAGGGCCTCGTTGAGCCCGGCCACGTCCCACGTCTCCGCATGCGTCCCGTCGGGCGCGTAGCGCGCCACCGTGGCGGCCGCCACCTCGTCGATCCACTCGAGCACCGTCTCTTCCTGGCTCTCCCCTTCCAGGATCTCCCGGCGCATGCCGTAGACGATCTCGCGCTGCTTGTTCATGACGTCGTCGTACTCGAGGAGGTGCTTCCGGATCTCGAAGTTCCGGGTCTCCACGCGCTTCTGCGCGGTGCCGATGGCCCGAGTCACCATCCCGTGCTCGATGGGCTCGCCTTCCTCCATGCCGAGGCGGTCCATGATTTTCTGGATGCGCTCCGAGCCGAAGATCCGGAGGAGATCGTCCTCGAGCGAGAGGTAGAAGCGCGAGGAGCCGGGGTCGCCCTGGCGGCCGGAGCGGCCGCGCAGCTGATTGTCGATGCGGCGCGACTCGTGGCGCTCGGTGCCGATGATGTGCAGGCCTCCCAGGCTCACCACGCGGTCGTGCTCGGGATCGGTCAGGCGCTTGGCCTCGGTCCAGGCGGCTTCGCGGGCAGCGGGCGGCGCAGTGGCGGGATCCAGCCCCTTCTTTCGGACCAGCTCCTTGGCGAGGAAGTCCGGGTTGCCCCCGAGCAGGATGTCGGTGCCGCGGCCGGCCATGTTGGTGGCGATGGTGACCGACTTCTCCCGCCCGGCCTGGGCCACGATCTCGGCTTCCCGCTCGTGGTACTTCGCGTTGAGCACCTGGTGCGGGATGCCGCGTTTCTTGAGGAGCCGGGAAAGGTGCTCGGAGATCTCGATGGACACCGTGCCCACGAGCACTGGCTGGCCCTTGGCGTGCCGCTCGGCGATCTCGTTGGACACCGCCTCGAACTTCTCCCGCGCCGTCTTGTAGACCACGTCGGCATGGTTGACGCGCGTGAGCGGGCGATTGGTGGGGACCACCGTCACGTCCAGCTCATAGATCTTGGCGAACTCCTCGGACTCGGTGGCCGCCGTGCCGGTCATCCCCGCAAGCTTATCGTACATCCTGAAGTAGTTTTGGAGGGTGATCGTTGCAAGCGTCTGATTCTCCGACTCGATCTTGACACCTTCCTTTGCTTCCACTGCCTGGTGGAGGCCGTCGGACCAGCGTCGGCCCGGCATGAGCCGGCCGGTGAACTCGTCGACGATCACGACCTGTCCGTCCTTGACGACGTAGTCCACATCCTTCTTGAAGAGCGCGTGCGCCTTCAATGCTTGGTGGATGTGGTGGAGGAGCTCCATCTGCGAGGGGTCGTAGAGGTTCTCGACGCCGAGGAGCTTTTCGCAGCGCGAGATCCCCTGCTCGGTGAGGGACACCGCGCGCGACTTCTCGTCGACAATGTAGTCGCCCTCGGCAGTGGCCTCGATCTCGGAGAGCTTGCCCTCGACGATGGTCGCGGCTCGGGAGAGCTTCGGGATGATCCGGTCGATCTTGTAGTACTTGTCCGTCGAGCCTTCCGCCGGCCCCGAGATGATCAGCGGGGTGCGCGCTTCGTCGATGAGGATCGAGTCGACCTCGTCGACGATCGCGTAGTGGTGCTCCCGCTGCACCATCTCCTCGAGGGAGAAGCGCATGTTGTCGCGCAGGTAGTCGAAGCCGAACTCGTTGTTGGTGCCGTAGGTGATGTCGGCCTGATACGCCTCTCGGCGCGTGCACGGGCGGAGCGAAGCCAGCCGGATGTCACTCTGCACGAACGTCGGATCGAAGAGATACGACACCTCGTGCTGGATCACGCCCACGGTGAGACCGAGCGCGTGGTAGATCGGCCCCATCCACTGCGCGTCGCGCCGGGCGAGATAGTCATTGACGGTGACGATGTGGGTGCCGAGGCCGGGGAGCGCGTTCAGATAGGCGGGCAGAGTCGCCACGAGGGTCTTGCCCTCACCGGTGGCCATCTCGGCGATCGTCCCCTCATGCAGGACCATGCCGCCCATGAGCTGCACGTCGAAGTGCCGCATGCGCACGGTGCGGCGGGCCGCCTCCCGGCACACCGCAAAGGCCTCCTCAAGGAGGTCGTCGAGCTCGGCCCCGTCGGTGAGCCGCGTGCGGAGCTCGTCGGTTTTGGCCCGTAGCGCCGCGTCGTCGAGCGCCTGCATCGTGGGCTCGAGCGCGTTGATCGCGTCGACGGCGGGGCGCATGCGCTTGGCGTCGCGCTCGTGCTTGGTGCCGAAGACCGCGCGGAAGACCGAACTCAGCATGTCAATCGCTATCTTACACTATCCCTCGCGCCGCCCTTCGCGACGCGCCTCTCGGAGCATTTCCCGCGCGGCCCGGCGGGTCGTCTCGGTGACACGCTCGCCGCCGAGCATGCGGGCCAGCTCCTCCACGCGGGCGGCGCCGTCGAGCGTGGTCACCGTGGTCCGCGTGGCGGTACGGCTCGCCGTCTTCTCCACCCGAAGATGGTGGTCGGCGTAGACCGCGATGGGCGCCAGATGCGTGACGCAGAGCACCTGCCGCCCCGCGGCGATCTGGCCGAGCTTCTGTCCCACCACCTCGGCCACCCGTCCCCCGATGCCGGCGTCCACCTCGTCGAACACCATGGTGGGTACCTCGCCCGCCACGGAGAGCACCGCGCGTATCGCCAGCATGGTGCGGGAGAGCTCGCCGCCCGACACTACCTTGGCGAGCGGGCGCGGATCCTCGCCGGGATTCGCCGAGAACAGCATCTCGGCATGGTCGATTCCGCGCCGCCCCACCCGCCAGCGGGCGGGCCCGGCCGCCAGATCGCCGTCCGCCGCCGGATCCCGGCGAAGCCCGATGCGGAAGCGCGCTTGTTCCATGCCGAGCCCGCGTAGCTCCTTCTGAACCTGTCGCTCGAGGCGCCCCGCGGCGGCGGCGCGCGACTCTGCCAGCTCGAGGGCGGCCTGCCCCGCCGCCTCGGCGGTCCGGGCCACACGCCCCTCGAGCTCCGCCACCACCTCGTCGTGGCGCTCGAGCCGGTCGAGCGAGGCCGCGATCTGCGCACGGTAGACGCCCACCGCCTCCGCGGTCTCGCCGTACTTCCGCTTGAGGCGACTGATGGCGTCCAGGCGCTCGTCGATCTCGGCGAGGCGCCCGGGATCGAAGGGGGCCCGGTCCCGCAGGGCGCGGGCTCGGCCTATGGCGTCCTCCAGATAGGCCTCGGCCTCGCCCAGGGCCGCCGCAGGGGCACCGAGCTCCGGATCATAGCCGGCCAGCTCTCGGAGCAGTGCGCCCGCACGCTGGAGCCGCGCGGCGGCCGAGCGCTCGTCGTCGTAGAGCAACGCGGTAACTTCGGCGAGTCCGGCGGCAATTCGCTCCGCGTGCTGCAGGCGGCGGCGCTCGACGCGCAGCTCGTCCTCCTCGCCCTCCCGAAGCCGGACGGCGTCGATCTCCGAGAGCTGGAACCTGAGGAGATCCTCCTGACGCTTGCCCTCTCGCGCTTCCTCGGCGATGCGCCGGAGCTCGCCCCTCGCGCCTTCCCACTCCGCCACCCGCCCGGCCACCCGTTCCCGCGCCTCCTCCGTGCCCGCATAACGGTCGAGGAGGTCGAGCTGGCGGCCTGCCTCCATCAGGCGCTGATGCTCATGCTGACCGTGGAGCTCGACCAGCGCTTCGCCGAGCCGCTCGAGAAGCGCGACCGTCGCCGGTGAGTCGTTCACGAAGACCCGATGGCGGCCGGCGCGCGAGATCTCGCGCTTGATGACGAGCATCCCGTCCGGAGCGGTGTGCCCCGCCTCCTCCAGCAGCACCGCCGCGGCGCCCTCGGGCTCGAGGTCGAACACCGCCTCGATGGTCGCGCTGTCGGCGCCGGTGCGGATGAGGTCGGGCTGGGCGCGCGCGCCCATGAGGAGGAGGATTGCGTCGACCACGATGGACTTCCCCGCCCCCGTCTCGCCGGTGACGGCGTTGAGGCCTGGGCCGAGAGAGACGGTCACCGCTTCGATGACCGCGAGGTTCTTGAGGCGCAGCTCGCTCAGCATGCTCGGAGGTTGCCGGCCGTTTGCTGGCATCCTACGGCCGACGAAGACGATGCCGCCAGTCGTATCCGGCCGGAGACGCCCCGCGCCCGGCCTACCGCTCGCCCCACTTGAGCTTGGTCCGCAGCACCGAGAAGAAATGCTTCTGCGGAACGCGGAGGAGGCGAATGCGGGCCGCGGCCTGGCGGATCTCGACGCGATCGCCGCGCTTGAGATGGAACCCCACCTGGCCGTCCATCGTGAGCATCACATCCTGGTCCGACTGCAGCGTCACGTCGATGGGCTGGCCGCCCGGCAGCACGATGGGCCGGTTGGTGAGTGTGTGCGAGCAGATGGGCGTGAGCACGATCGCGTCCATGGTGGGGAACACGATGGGCCCACCGGCCGAGAGACAGTAGGCGGTGGACCCGGTCGGGGTCGAGACGATGAGCCCGTCGGCGCGGTAGGCGGTGGCGAACTGTCCCTGCACCGAGACGTCGAGGTTGATGATCCGGCTCATCGCGGACTTGGTGATGACTACGTCGTTGAGCGCGACGTACTCGCTCAGCCGCTCCCCCTGGCGGGTGACGCGGGCGGCGAGCATCATCCGCTCCTCCACAAGTAGCTCGCCGCGGAGCATGGCCTCCAGGGCCGGGAACAGCTCGTCGACGGTCAGCGCGGTGAGAAAGCCCAGGCCGCCCAGGTTGACCCCGAGGATGGGCACGTTGAGGTCGCCGACCAGCCTCGCCATCGACAGGAGAGTGCCGTCTCCCCCGAGCACGAGCAGCACGTCCACCTGGGCCGGCAGCTCCGGCTTGGCCGCCGCGGGCGCGCTGGCGGTAGGCACCAACCCCGCCGTCTCCTTCTCCAACACGGGAGAAAGCTGACGCTCCGCGCACCATTCGAGGATGCGCGGCAGGGCGGTTCGCGCCTCCTCGCGATCGGTCTTGGCCACGATGCCGATGCGCTTCATGCGTCCGCGCCGCTCCGGCGAGTCTCGGCCTCGATGCGCGCGTCCAGATCGCTCACGCTCTCTCCTTGCACGAGGTGAAGGAAGAATTCGCGATTGCCCGCGGGGCCGCGGAGGGGCGAGCGGGTGACACCCCGCGTGCCCCAGCCCGCGCGGGCCGAGAAGGCGGCGACGCGCTCGAGCACGCGGCGGTGTTGGGCCGGATCGCGCACCACGCCACCCTTGCCGACCTGCCCCTTGCCGACTTCGAACTGGGGCTTGACCAGCGCCACCGCCTCGCCACCCACCGCGAGCACGCCGAAGACGGCGGGCAGTACCTTCTCCAGCGAGATGAAGGAAACGTCCACCGTCGTGAGGGTGGGCGGCTGGGGGAAATCCGCCGGCGCGAGGCTCCGCGCGTTGATCCGATCGCGGACCTCCACGCGCGGGTCGGCGCGGAGACTCGCATCGAGCTGGTGGCTGCCCACGTCCAGCGCGATCACGCGCGCCGCCCCGGCCTCGAGCAGGCAGTCGGTGAAGCCGCCGGTGGAGGCGCCCGCGTCCAGGCACACCCGCCCGCGCACATCGATACCGAAGACGGTGAGCGCGTGGGCCAGCTTGTGCCCCCCGCGGCTCACATAGCGCGCGGGCGCCAGCACCTCGATGCGGCTGCTCTCGGTGACGAGCGCGCCGGCCTTGTCTGCCCGGCGGCCGTCCACCAGCACCCCACCGGCCAGGATCAGGCGCGCGGCCTTCTCGCGCGTGGGCGCGAGGCCGCGCGCCGCGAGCGCAGCGTCCAGGCGCGTCTTGGAGCGCCGGCCGGTGACCGTGCTCATGACCGCGTTCCGCTGCGCGCCGCTCATGCGGGCTCCCGGCGCCAGCCCGTGATCCGATCGCGGAACTCCTCGGCCAGGGCGCGGGCCCGCTCGCGGTCGGGCGCTTCCGCGACCACGTGGAAGCAGGCCCGGTCCGCGTCCGGGATCGCGGCGACCCACTCGTCCCCGCGCCGTACGCGCACGCCCTCGATGAGCTCGACGTCCTCGCCCTTGGTGGCCTCCATGAGGCGCCGCATGACCGTGCCCTTGCGTTCGTTGGGGCACGGCACCTCGAGCCGGACGATATGGCTTTCGGGCACGGCCCGCGTGAGCTGGTGCAGGCGCACGTCGAGGCGCGCCATCATCTCGAGGATGCGGACCACCGCGGCCATTCCGTCGAAGGCGGGCTGGAAGCGCGGGAAGATGAAGCCGCCCTGCTCCTCCCCTACCAGCACCACGTCCTCACCGAGCGCGGCCTCGGTAAGCGCGCGGGGGGTGCCCCGCGACCGCGTGAGCGCGAAGCCATGCTCCTCGGCCAGCCGATCGAGCGTGCGCGAGGCGGTCACCGGCACCACGATGCGGCCGGTCGGTTGCGTCCGCATCACGAGCAGGGAGACCAGCGCGAGCGCCAGGTCCCCGGGGATGATTTCGCCCTTCTCGTCGACCAAGAAGACCTTTTCCGCGCCCGTGTCCAGGAGGACGCCGAGGTCGGCGCCGAGGGTGCGCCCGATGTTGGAGAGCTGGCTCAGCGAGCGCTGGAATTCCTCGGCGGTCTTTGTGATACGGCTCTCGTCGAGATAGGCGTTGAGCGAGATCACGTCCACGCCGAGCGCGCCGAGCACGCCGGGGAAGATCGCGGACGCCGAGCCGAACGCGTAGTCCAGCACCATGCGGAGGCCGGCCCGCCGGATCACATCGGCGTCCACCGACTTGAGCAGGCCGTCCCGATAGCGGTCGGTGCCCGCGTGAGGGAAGGTGAGCACACCGGTCTCTTCCATGGGGGCACGGTAGAAATCCTCCATGAAGAAGAGCCGCTCCACCGACTTCTCGCGATCGGGGGGGACCTCGACGCCGCGAGGATCGTAGAACTTGATGTCGACGAGCTGAGGATCGTACGGAGACTTCCGGACGTGCACCCCGCCGGCGTGTCCCAGCGCGGAGATCTGGTACCGCACCACCGACACCGGCGCCACGCCGAGATCCTGGACGTCGACGCCCACCGAGAGCAGCCCAGCCATGAGCGCTCGGTTGATCATGCGCGAGGCCTTGTGGTGGTCGCGGCTGGTGATCATGGTGCGCCGCTTGCCGACCGTCGCGCCGAACGCGGCGCCCAGCTTGGCCGCGAACTCCGGTGAGATCTCGATGTTGGCGAGGCCGGAGACGCCGTAGCGCCCGAAGATGGAGCGGCTCCACCGCTCGGACCATACGAGGCTCATGGCGAGCGTCGCGCCGTCCTCCACCTCCTTGTAGGGCCACACCTTGGCGTTGGCCTTCACGGTGCTCGACTCGCCGATGCGTGCGTAGTCGCCGATGACCACGCCCTCGGCGACGAAGGCGTTGGCGCGGATCTGGGCGCGCGTGCCCACGATGGCCTCCTTGACCCGCGCGCTGGGCCCCACGTCCACGTGGTCCCAGAGCACACTGCCCTCGATGTCGGCTCCCGCCGCGATCATGCACTCGGGTCCCACCACGCAGTTGGCGAGGCGTACGCCCGGCGCGACCTGTGCGCCCGCCCCGATGATGACGGAGCCGGAGAGCTTGGTGAGGAAGTCCACGCGCGCGCCCTCCCCCACCCAGACGCTGTGCTCGGGCCCCTGGCTGTGCGTACCGGGAATCTCGACGCCGACCCGGCCCTGGAGCAGGTCGAGATGGGCGGTCCGGTACTCGGTGAGGTCGCCCACGTCGCGCCAATAGCCCTCGGCCACGTGCCCGTAGAGCGGCCGGCCGGAGGCGAGAAGCGCGGGGAAGAGCTCGCGGCCGAAGTCGTAGGGACGGCCGGAGGGGACGGCGGCGAGCACGCTCGGGCCGAGGATGTAGATTCCGGTGTTGATGGTGTCGCTGAAGACCTCGCCCCAGGACGGCTTCTCGAGGAAGCGGACGATGCGGCCGGATTCGTCGGTAATGACGATGCCGTAGGCTAGTGGCGAGTCCACACGCGTGAGCACGATGGTCGCCTCGGCGCCGCGCTCCCGGTGCGATCGCACCGCGGCCTGGAGATCGAAGTCTGTCAGGACATCACCCGAGATCACGAGCACCGGCTCCCCCAGCTCGCCCGCCGCGAACTTCACCGCGCCCGCCGTGCCCAGGTCGGCGGTGGGCGTCGCATAGGTCATGCGCACGCCCCATCGGCTGCCGTCACCGAAATGTCCCGTGATCGTCTCGGGAAGGAAATAGAGGAGCACGAGGAGATCGGTGAAGCCGTGCCGCTTCAGCAATCGGACGGTGTGCTCCATGATGGGCACATTGCCGACGGGCACGAGCGGCTTCGGGATGTGGGTGGTGAGTGGCCGCAGACGGGTTCCGAAGCCGCCGGCCATGATGACTGCCTTCATTCCCATCTCCTCGCCCT
This sequence comes from Candidatus Methylomirabilota bacterium, assembly GCA_035764725.1. Lineage (NCBI taxonomy): Bacteria > Methylomirabilota (SeqCode) > Candidatus Methylomirabilota bacterium. The sequence continues at coordinate 24,257 of DASTYT010000144.1, forward strand.
GGAAGGTCGCGCGGTCTCGCCGCGCCGACGTTGGGGAGCGCAGTCAGTATAGCGGAAGAGTCGGCAGCCGGGAAACTAAGCGAGGCGCGGCTCGCCGCGCGGGCGCAGGACGAATAGCAGCACGACGCCCGCGATGAATCCGCCCACGTGGGCCCAGAACGCCACCCCGCCCCCGGGCTCGCCTCCGGTGGCGACCCCGAGGGTCATGAAGCCGCTGAAGAACTGCACCACGACCCAGAAGCCGAGCACGATGAGCGCCGGGATGTGCACGAGGCGGACGAAGAATCCGATGATCAGCAGGGTGAGGATGCGCGCGTGCGGGAACAGGAGGAGGTAGGCCCCCAGGACCCCGGCGACCGCGCCACTGGCGCCGATCATGGGAATCATCGAGCTCGGCGCGATCGCGGTCTGGGCCAGCGCGGCGGCGAGGCCGCTCAACAGGTAGAAGATGATGAAGCGGAAGTGGCCGAGCGTGTCCTCGACGTTGTCGCCGAAGATCCACAGGTAGAGCATGTTCCCGCCCACGTGCAGCAGACCCCCGTGAAGAAACATGGAGCTCAGGATCGTGACGTACGGAGACGGCAGGCCCGCGACCGGATCCACGCAGGCGCCGGTGAGCCGGCAGGGGATGAGGCCGAATTCCTCGATGAACTCCTGGGCCGCCCGCGCCGCTCCGGGGCTCCCGATGCCCAAGGAAACCTGATAGAGGAAGGCGAGGACGTTGAGGGCGATGAGCAGCACGGTGATAAACGGGAATGTGCGGCTGGGAATGTCGTCCTTGAGGGGGAACATGCCGTCGGGCCCGGAGTCCCTGGTGCCTCAGCGAGGCGCGGGGCGAAGGCTGACGATAGCGGGCGCGGCGAGGTAGGTCTGCGCGACGCGCAAGACCTCGTCGGCCGTCACGCTCTCCACCGCCTTCACGTATCGATCGGCGAAGTCGTAGCCCACGCCGGTGGCCTCGAAGAAGGCCTGATACCAGGCGAGGCGGGCGTTGGTACGCCGGTCCAGGTTGAACTGGCCCAGGAGGAACGACTTCGCGCGCGCCAGCTCCTCCGGGGTCACGCGCTCGCGCCCCATGCGCCCGAGCTCGCGGAGCATGCCCTCTTCAGCCCGATCCGCATTGGCGGGGGCCGTCCCGAGATAGACGACGAGCACGCTCGGATCCACCCGGGAAGGATTGATGGCGCCCGTCGAGTAGGCGAGCCCCTGCTTGTCCCGGAGCTCGGTGAAGAGCCGGCCCGCCATGCCTCCTCCCAGCGCCACCGAGAGCACCTTCATGGCCGCGTAGTCCTTGCTGGCGATGCCCGGCCCCAGGAAGGCTACCATCACCTGCGCCTGGGCGGCGGGATAGGAGACGAGATCCCGACCACCCGCTGACGCCGGCGCGACGGCGCGATCGGGTATGGTCCCCTCGCCCGCCGGCATCGCGCCGAACAAACGTCGCACCTCGGCTACCACCTCCCGTGCGGACACCTCGCCGCTCACGGACACGATGGTGCGGTCCCCACGATAGAAGCGCCGGTAGTGCTCGAGCAGCGCGGCGCGATCGACACGGGCCACCACCGGGCTGCGGCCGAGCACCGGCAGCGCGTAGGCGTGCGGCCCGTAGACACGCTCCATCATGGTGTCGTAGGCGCGCTGGAAGGGCTGATCCGCTCGGCTCCTGATGGCGCTCTGGACCGAGCGCCGCTCGGACTCGATCTCGCGCTCGGGCAGCGCTGGCCGGAGAGTCACGTCGGCGATCAGCTCGAGGAGCCGGCGCCAGTTCCGGGCCAGGGCCGCGCCACGCACTTCCGAGTTGTCCACGTCACCCGAGGCGCTGATGCCGCCGCCCATCTCCTCCGCTTCCTCGGCGATCTGGAGGGCGGTGCGGCTGGCAGTTCCCTTCACGAGGACCTGCTGGAGGAGATTGGTGATACCGGCGTTCTCCGCGGTCTCCCATCGCGAGCCAACCCGGACCATCACGGAGACCGCGACCACCGGGACGCTGGGATTCTCACGCACGAGCACGGTGACACCGTTGTCCATGCGGTCCCGCCGGATCGGTTCGTCCGCGCGCGCTGGCGCCCATCCGCCGTCGGTCAGCACGAGGAGCATCAGCACGAGGAGCATCAGCCCGACGAGTCTCGGCCTCATCATGGCCGGTCCCGCGGGACGAGCGCGAGGCGCGCGTGCTGGGCGCCGAGGTACCGCCGTGCCGCCGCCTGGATCTGCTCCCGGGTCACCGAGCGGATGCCATCGAGGTACTTGATCTCGCCCTCGAGGCTCCAGAGGGTTTCGGCCATCCCGTAAGCGTAGGCGCGACCCTCCGCGGTCTCGATGGAGAACAGGTGCCGGCTCTCCGCCGCGGTCACCGCGCGGTCGCGCTCAGCCTGGGTCACGCCCTCGTCCTGGATGCGCTTGACCTCGGCCAGCACCGCTGCCTCCACCTTGTCGAGATCGTCCGGCTCGAAGAGAGCGCTCACGCCGATCATGCCGGCGCCCTGGAGCGCGCTGTACGAGGCCCGCACTGAGCTGACGAGCTGTTGCCGCTCACGCAACGCCTGGTTCAACCTCGATGTCTGCGAGCCGCCCAGGATGTGCGCGAGCAGATCCGCCGCGAACATGTCGGAGGCGCCCAGGACCGGGGCAAGCCAGGCGAGGCCGAGAGAGCCCTGGCGCTCCGGCCGGGGGCGCACTTCGCGATACGAGTCGTCCAGAGGACGAGGCGCCGGAGGCGTCGCGCGCCGATACCCCTGGGCGGGAACGCTCGCGAAGGCCCTCAGCGCCGCGACTCGGACCTGAGCGGGATCAACAGCACCTACGACGACTAGCGTCATGTTGTCGGGCACGTAGTGCTGCTTGTAATAGCCGCGGAGGGTCTCCTGGGACGACGCCTGCAACATCTCACGGTCTCCGAGCACCGGGTGGCCATAGGGCTCGCCCCGGAACGTCAGATAGAAGAGGCGGCGCCCTAGGAAGGTACGGAGATTGTCCTCGCCCAGCCGCATTTCCTCGAAGACGACCTCGCGCTCCCGGGCCAGCTCGCCCGGGTCGAACGCGGAATTGAAGGCCATGTCGGCGAGGATCTCGATGCCCTGAGTGGCGCGGGACGCAGGCAGAAGGATGTAGTAGAAGGTGTAGTCCCATGAGGTGCCCGCATTCGTGCGGCCGCCGACTGACTCGATGTCGCGATCCACGAAACCCGGCCCCCGCGTTGCAGTACCCTTGAAGAGCATGTGCTCCGCAAAATGTGAAAAGCCGCGCTCGGCTGGGAACTCGTCACGGCCCCCAACGCCCACCCACAAGTGCAGCGCGACTACGTCGCTCACCCGATGTTCCTGGACAATCAGGCGCATGCCGTTGGGCAGCACTTCCCGCATGGGTCCCTGGGAAGCGGATGGGGGGTTGCCGGAGGGCGCGCTAGAGCAAGCGGAGCCGAAAAGGGTCGCCGCCGCCACGATGAGGGCAAAACCGGCGCCACGGCGAACTTTCATCTCGATGAAGCCTAACAGACTCGACTACCCCTCTCAAGGTTGGGGGAGACAGCCTCCTCTGTGGAGCTCGGCAGACAGTTTGGCGAAGTGCCCTGAGCTCGAAGCCGGGCAGAAAGCCCCGCGGTCATGGGGGGGCAAGGAGATCCCGTCCAGTAAGTGGCTGATATACAAAGGCCGTTGGGTCATAAAGCCTGATGGCATCCCTCCTGCACTTTGTCCATGCGATTCGCCGGAAGGTTCGGCAGAGCTCGGTGGCGGAGTGGCGGTAGGGCAGTTAACCAATCGGAAAGGAAAGGGTACAACGAGATGAAGAAGGTCTTGGCGACAATGACTAGTGCGGTGTTCCTGGCGTCGCTCTCGGTGACGGTCAGCTCCGCTCAGACGAGCTGCCCGCCTGAGGTGGCCCAGGCAAAGACCCTGCTCGAGCAGCGTCAGCAGGTCTCGCGCACGCAGGACGTGAACGCGCCCCGCTCGCTGGCTGGCGCGCGGACGCAGGACGTGAACGCGCCCCGCACGCAGGATGTCAACGCTCCTCGCGTTCAGGAAGTCCAGGCGCCCCGCTCGCTGGCTGGCGCGCGGACGCAGGATGTGAACGCGCCCCGGACGCAGGATGTCAACGCGCCCCGGCAGCAGAACGTCAACGCCCCGCGGACGCAGGACGTGAACGCGCCCCGGACGCAGGATGTGAACGCGCCCCGGACGCAGGATGTGAACGCGCCCCGGC
>DASTYT010000145.1 GCA_035764725.1 Candidatus Methylomirabilota bacterium
GCGGTCTTGCCGCCGGCGGCGGCGGTGCCGGACAGGGGCTGCAGCGTGCCGAGCTTCAAGGGCTTGGCCTGCCCGAAGGCGGCCCGCCAGGGGGCGGGCACGAGTATCGACGCGCCGAGCGCGCCGGCGGCGGCCGCGCCGAGGCCGAGCAGGTGACGTCGTGTGACCTTTCCGCTGTACCAGAAGTCCTCCGCCCGCGCCCAGGGCTCGTCGTGCCAGCGCTCTGCCATGATCAGGTCCTCCCGTTGGATCCCGCTCTCCGGGGGAGCGAGATGCGAGTGATCGGGCTGCTCACGACCGCCGATCGTCGGCGACCTTCCGGAGCGCGGCCGTGAACGCGTCCGTCGTCTGGCGAATCTCGTCTTCCCCGTGGCTCAGGGAGACGTAGAACTTTCCCGCGGCCTTCAGCACCCCGCGCCGGATCAGCTCGTCCGTGAACGCGCGGTGACGCATGCGGTCCGCGGTGAGGGTGGCGCGGTAGTCGGTGATGGGGCGGTCGGTGAAGTAGATCTCGAACACGGGCGCTTCGCCCGCCACCTGGGCGGGCACCCCCGCCGCGTCCGCGGCCTCCTTCAGCGCGGCTTTGATCCGGGCGCCCGTCTGGAAGAGCCGGGCGTAGGTGCCGGGCCGGCGCAGCTCGGCGAGCGTGGCCAGCCCCGCCGAGGCGGCGATGGGGTTGCCGTTCAGCGTGCCCGCCTGCGCGACGAACTCCGGAGTGCCCTCGAGCTCAGGCGCCAGGTGCCGCATGATGTCCGCGCGGCCCACCACCGCGGCGAGGGCGAAACCGCCGCCCACGATCTTGCCGAGAGCGGCGAGGTCCGGAACCACGCCGTAGTACTCCTGCGCGCCGCCGTACGCGAAGCGGAAGCCGGTGACGATCTCGTCGAAGATCAGCGGCACGCCGAAGCGCCGGGTGATCTCGCGCACACCGCGGAGGAACTGCTTGTCGGGCGGGATCAGCCGCTGGAACGGCTCCATGATCACGGCGGCGAGGTCACCGTGGTGCGCGGCGAGGATGGCTTCCGTCTCCGCGAGGTCATTGAACGGGGCGATCAGCACGTGCTCCTGGATGGCGTGCGGGATGCCCGCGGAGTCGGGTGTGGGCGCCGGATAGGCCTTGGGCGCGTGCGGCCCCACGCTCATCAGCGAGTAGTCGTGGGTGCCGTGGAACCCGCCCTCGAACTTCAGGATCTTCTCGCGGCCGCGGAACGCCCGAGCGACTCGGAGGGCGAAGAACGTGGCCTCGCTGCCCGACGACGTGAAGCGCACCTGCTCCGCGCACGGCACCGCGCGGCAGATCTCCTCCGCGAGGGCCAGGGTCGGCTCGCTCAGCTGGAAGTAGGTCGTGCCCTTGCGGAGCTGCCGCTCCACCGCCGCGACGACGGCGGGGTGCGCGTGCCCGAGCACGAGCGGCCCGGAGCCCAGGATGTAGTCGACGTACTCGCGGCCGGACACGTCCACGAGACGCGGCCCGCGGCCCTCGCGCACCACGAATGAGAGATCACGGGGAGCCGAGTAGCCGCCGAGGACGCCGCCGGGCAGAACACGAGCGGCCCTGTCGAGGAGGACCTCTTCTTCCGGGGTTCGGCCTGACGAGAAAGCCATCGGGCGCCTTCTTATACCCTATTGGAGGCGCGGGGCGCAAGGCCGGGAGTCCGGGTGGCGGCGACTCCAGAACCTCCCATTTTTCGGGCATGTGGAGGCCACCCGGCTGACGGCCCGGCAGAGCTTTGTGACGGGGAGCGTCAGCCTGGCGCGTCTCGAACATGGGCCTACAGCACGATCACCCCGGCTGCGCACCCCCCTGCATGGCATGCGCGGCGGGTCCGGCGTTTCCGGCTACTTTCCAATACGCCCCCCGTAGTGACGGGGATGTAGGCCCTTGCGTGGCACCCGCCAGGGGTACCCCCTGCCGCGCATCGGCCGTGCTCCCGCCACCACCGCTCCGGCGAGGCCCGACCCCCGCCTCCGCGTCGCCGCCTCGAGTGCTCGAGGTGGAGGCGCCGGGCGGCGGCGTTCTCGTCAGCGTCGACTTCTAGTCGACGGTCTTCCCTTCGCGCGACCTGCCTTCCGCCGCGCTCGTCCCGCCTTCCGTCGCGTCTTGGCCGGGCCGCCCTGCGCGCGCCACGCGGCGAGGTTCGCCTCGATCTGCCGTGCGTGGATCTCGAGGTGCTCGGCGTAGAGCCCAAGCCAGCCCTCGACGGTGTACGCGCCCATTTCGGTGTGGCGGCCGCTGCGGCTCCAGCTCTCCTCCGGCAGGGTCCGCAGCAGGGGCACCGTATTCGCGCGGACGGCGATCACGGTCGCGAGGGCCGGGGCCAGCGGCCGCCCGGCGTAGTTGAGAGCGCGGGCCCACTCCGCCTGGTCGTAGCCGACGATCAGTGGGTCGCGCTCGGCGAGGAGGTAGCGGAGTCGCAGATGGGCGTTGCTCTCACTGTCCGCGCAGTGCAGCACCACCTCGTGGGCGGACCACTCGCCGGGAGCGGGCCGCCACTGCAGGGCGGGGCGCGGCACGCGGCGTAGCGCGGCGCGGAGCCGCGCCGGCCCCGCCGCGTAGCGGGCGATCGCCGCGCGGCGCTCTGCCGGCGTCACCGCTCGGCGCCTGCGGCGCTGAGCCGCGCCTCGCGCAGGGCGAGGCGGATGCGGTGGCGCTCGTCGTCCGACACCGGCGTCAGGGGCGGGCGCACGTGCGCCGCGGGGATACGGCCCAGCAGCGCGAGCGCCTCCTTCATCCGGTTGTGCATGTCGACGAACGGCGGCGCGTAGAAGACGTTCACGAGCGGGGTGAGGCGCTCGTTGATCGCGCGCGCCTCCTCGAGGCGGCCCGCCTTCACCGCGGCGTGGAGGCTCGCCTGGAGGTCCGCGGCCACGCTGCCCATGCCCGAGATGCAGCCATCGGCGCCGAGGGCGAAGCTCGCCATCAGTGACATGGTGAACGACGAGAGCATCGCGACGGGGCGGCCGGACGCCCGGAGCGCACGGAGGTTCTTCTCGTAGGCCACGATGTCGTTCGACCAGTCCTTCACCGCGGCCACGGTGGGAATCTTGCAAAGGGCGGCCAGGGTCTCGGGGCTATAGCCGATGCCCGAGGCGGGAGGATACTCGAAGACGATCAGCGGCAGATCCACGCCGTCCGCGAGCTCGGAGAAGTGGCGCAGCACCATGTCGGGCTTGAGCTGGGCGCCCCACATGAACAGGGTGGGCGGGAACACGAGCAGCCCCGCCGCGCCGGCCGACCGAGCGTCGCGCGCCAGCTCGATCGCCTCGCGCGTGCCGTCCGAATACACGCCCGCCACCACCGGCACCTTCCCCGCCACCTCGTCGAGGGCGATCGTCAGCGCGTGCCGGCGCTCCTCGCGCGTCAGTGACGAGACCTCCGCGGCATGGCCGTTGGCCACGATGCCGGTCACGCCGGGCGCATCGGCGAGCCAGCGTAGATGGCTCCGATACGCGGGCTCGTCGATCTCGAGGTCGACGGTGAAGGGCAGGAGGTTGGCCGGCATGCAGCCCTGGAAGCGGAGGTCCTGTCCCATCGCGGCTCCTCGTCGTCCTACCAGTTGGCGATCTCGTCCGCCACCGCCTTGGCGGGCAGCACGCGCGCGTAGGCGCGGCCGATGATGTCGAGGGTGGCCCGCTGGATCTCGGGCCAGAGCGTGGCCACGCCATCCTCCACCACCGTCATGCGGTACTCGCGGTTGAAGCCGCCCACCACAGTCGCGAGCACGCAGATGTCCGTCATCGTGCCCGTGACGACCACATGGCTGATCCCACGCGCGCGGAGTGCTCCATCCAGCACCGTGCCGTGGAAGCCGTCGTAGTAGTGCTTGCGCACCACAAGCTCGTCGGCGCGGGGCTCGAGATCGGACACCGTGGCGGTGTTGGCCTCGCCGACCAGGCAGGAGGACGAGGGCAGCCCGCGGCCGCGGGGGGCCGTCGGGGCGGCCCGGCGATGCTCGGGATGCAGCTCGCCCACGAGCAGGGGCGCGCGTTCCGCATAGACGAACTCGGTGAAGACGACCGGGAGGCCCTGCCCCCGGAAGAGACCGACCAGCTCCTGCAGCCGCGGCACCATCTCGCGCGCCGGCGGCACCTCCATGGCCTCCCCCGAATCGAGGAAGGCGCGCTGCATGTCGACGACGAGCAGCGCCGTGCGCCCGGGAGCGAGCGCGAGGGCTTGCTCGAACGCGGCGCGCCGGTCGGTCACCAGGGGGCGACGGAGAAGGCGTTCGGGATGTGGCGGATGGCCTTGACGCCGCCCTCGTCGTTGACGATCACGGCGATGACGTCGAAGCGGCAGGGCATCTCCCGCATGCGCTTGGCCTTGAGGTAGCCGTGGGCGAGCTTCCCTAGCCGGTTCTGCTTGCGGGTCCGCACGCCTGCCTGGGGCGGGTCGCCCTCCAGGTCCTTGCGCGTCTTCACCTCGACGAAGACGAGGGTCTTGCCTTCCTTGGCGACGAGATCGATCTCGCCCGCCCGCGTGCGGACATTCTTGTCCAGGATGGCGTAGCCGCACCGCGCGAGGAATCGCGCGGCCTCGTCCTCTCCCTTCACTCCAATGGTCCTACGTGTGTCGGTGGGCACGGGTCACTCCTTGACCGGCGCAGGATCGATGAACCGCTTCAGCATTCGAACAGCTCCGCCTGCCACGCGACGCCCTGGAACGTGCGCCGGTGCAGGGGACAGGGGCCGAACTTTTTGAGCGCGGAGCGGTGCTCCTCGGTCGGGTAGCCCTTGTGGCGGCCGAACCCGTACTGGGGATAGACCGGGTCCATTTCGTCCATCAGGCGATCGCGCGTCACTTTGGCCACGATGGACGCCGCCGCGATCGTGGCGGAGCGCTGATCCCCGCGGACGAGGTTGCGCTGCGGGCAGGGCAGGCCCCGGAGGCTCACGAAGTCCGTGAGCACGAGCTCGGGTACCGCGCTGAGTCCGTCCAGGGCCGCTCGCATCGCCAGCCGTGTCGCCTCCAGGATGTTCACCCGGTCGATCGTTCCCGCGTCCACGATCCCCACTGCGTACGCGATCGCACGCGTCTGGATGAGCCCGAAGAGCCGCTCCCGCTCCTCGCGAAGGAGCCGCTTCGAGTCGTCCAGCCCATCGATCCTTGCGCCCTGCGCCAGGATCACCGCCGCCGCCACCACGGGTCCCGCGAGGGGCGCCCTTCCCGCCTCGTCCACGCCGGCGACCCGGCCGAGGCCGGCCCGCCAGGCGACTCCTTCGAACCGATACGGGGCGCCCGTGGCGCGCTCCGTCCGCCTTACGCCTGCTGCTCGCCCGAGCTGGGCACTTGCGCGATGCGCTTCTCTTTGAGCCGCGCCGCCTTCCCCGCAAGGTCGCGCAGGTAGTAGAGCTTCGAGCGCCGCACCGCCGCCCGCTTGGTCACCTGGACCCGGTCGATGCGCGGGGAGTGCAGGGGGAAAGTCCGCTCCACCCCGACGCCGTACGAGATGCGGCGCACGGTGAAGGACGCGCTCGCCCCGCCACCCCGCCGGCGGATCACCACGCCCTCGAAGGCCTGGAGCCGCTCCTTCTCGCCCTCGACGACCTTCACCTGCACCCGCACGGTGTCGCCCGGCCCGAACCCCGTCCGGTCCTTCTTGAGCGCCGCCGCATCCACGATCCGGATCGCTTCCATGACGTGTCTCCCCGTCCTTCGTCGCTAGATGTAGTCCGAGGGCCTGCGGCCCTGGTTGAATCCGTCCACCCACTTTTGCTCCTCGGGCGAGAGGTCGGCCGTCTCGAGGAGGTCGGGGCGGCGCTGCCATGTCCGCCACACCGACATCACCCGGCGCCAGCGCGCGACCTTGCCGTGATCACCGCCCAGCAGCACCGGCGGCACCGCCCAGTCGCGAAACCGCTCGGGCCGCGTGTACTGAGGATGCTCGAGGAGCCCCCGCGAGAACGAGTCGTGCTCCGGGGCCGCGGCATCGCCGAGCGCGCCGGCCTGAAGCCGCGTGACCGCATCCACCACCACGAGCGCCGCCGGCTCGCCGCCGCTCAGCACGTAGTCGCCGATCGAGAGCTCCTCGTCCACCAGGTGCTCGCGCACGCGCTCGTCCACGCCCTCGTAGCGACCGCAGACCAGCAGCACGTGGGGCCGCCGCGCGAGCTCGCGCGCGACGCGCTGGGTGAAGCGACGGCCGGCGGGATCGAGCAGGATGACGTGCGCACCGTCGCGGCGGGCGACCTCGAGCGCGGCGGCCAGGGGCTCGGGCTTGAGGATCATCCCGCCGCCACCCCCGAAGGGCGCGTCGTCGGTGACGAGATGCCGCCCGCTGGCGTGGTCGCGGAGATTCACCAGACGCACGTCCACCAGGCCGCGCTCGCGCGCGCGCCCGACGATGGACTCGCCCAGCGGCGCCTCCAGCATCCCCGGGAACAGCGTGACGATGTCGATCCTCACAGCGTGTCCAGCCCCTCCGGCGGATCCGCGACGATACGCCGCTCCGCCACGCTCACGTCCAGCACGAACTCGGGCACCGCCGGGAGCATCCACTCCCGCCCATCCCGCTCGATCACCCAGAGGGGCTGGGCGGGCGAATCCTCCACCCTCACGAACCGACCGAGCGCCCGGCCGTCCGAGGTCTCGACCGTGGCCCCCTCGAGCTGCCACGGATAGAACTCGCCCTGCCGCGGCGGCAGGACCTCGGTCCGCTCCACCGCCAGCAGCCGCCCCTGGAGCGCGCGCGCCGCCTCGGGCGACTCCACGCCCTCCAGCCGCACCCGCACTCCGTCTCCATCGAACTGTCGCTCGACCACGCGGCACGCTTCCCGTCGGCCGCGCGCGGGCTCCCAGAGGAAGCACGCCTCCAGCCGGCGGAACCGCTCGCGCGGGCGATCCGTCAACGGCCGCACCCGCACCTCGCCGCGCACCCCGTAGGGCCGCAGCACCTCGCCGACCGCGATGAGCGGCGGGTCGGCGTCCATCACGTCAGGCCTTGCCGACCCCGGCGCGCGCGAGCAGATGCTTGACCGTGTTCGAGGGCTGCGCGCCCTTCTTGATCCACGCGACGGCCTTCTCGGCCTCGATCTTGAGGAGCGGCGGGTCGCTGAGCGGGTTGTAGTGCCCGATCACCTCGATGAACCGCCCGTCCCGCGCTGCGCGCGAATCGGCCACCACCACGCGGTAGGCCGGCTTCTTCGTCGTCCCCGTCCGTCTCAGTCGGATGTGCACCGCCACTGGCTCACCTCGTCGTCTGTCTGGTTAGCGTCCGAGGAACGGCAGGCCGCCCTTGAGTTTGCCCATCCGTCCCTCCATCTGCTTGAGGCCCTTCATCATCTTCTTGAGCTGCGCGTGCTGCTTGAGCAGTCGGTTCACGTCGGCGACCTGCGTGCCGCTGCCGCGCGCGATGCGCATGCGGCGGCTGCCGTTGATGATCGACGGCTCCTGCCGCTCGCCCGGCGTCATCGAGGCGATGATCGCCTCGTAGCGCTGGAGCTCTGACTCCTCGCCCCGCAGCTCCTTGGGCATGCCCGAGCCCTTGAAGAACGGCACCATGTCCATGATCTGCTCGAGCGGGCCCATCGAGCGGAGCTGCTTGAGCTGCTGGGCGAAATCCTCCAGGGAGAAGCGCTCCGAGCGGATCTTCTTCGCGAGCTCCTCGGCCTGATCCTGATCCACCACTGACTGCGCCTTCTCGACCAGCGAGAGGACATCGCCCATGCCGAGGATGCGGGCGGCCAGGCGGTCGGGGTGGAAGGGCTCGAGCGCGTCGGTCTTCTCGCCCATGCCCACGAAGGCGATGGGCCGCCCGGTGACTTCCCGCACGGACAGCGCCGCCCCCCCGCGCGCGTCACCGTCCATCTTGGTCAGGACGAAAGCGTCCACGCCGACGGCGGCGTTGAACTTCTCGGCGACCGTCACCGCGTCCTGGCCCGTCATCGCGTCGACCACCAGGAGCACGTGGTGGGGACCGACCTCTCTCTTGATCGCCTTCAGCTCGGCGAGCATCTCCTCGTCGATGTGCAGGCGACCCGCGGTGTCCAGGATCAGCGGCGAGAGTCCGCGCTGCGCAGCCTCGTCGCGGGCCTGCCGGCAGATCGCGACGGGCGCGACCGCGGGATCGCCCAGCACCGGCAGCCCGAGGCCCGCGCCCAGCGTCTTCAGCTGATCGATGGCGGCGGGGCGATAGACGTCCGCCGAGGCCAGCATCGGATGCTGCCCGCTCTTCTGGAAGTGGCGGGCAAGCTTGGCAGCGGTGGTGGTCTTACCCGAGCCCTGGAGTCCCACCAGCATGATGACGGTGGGGGGATGCGGCGCCATCGCGAGGCGATGGGCGGAGCCGCCGAGCAGTTCGACCAGCTCATCCCGCACCACCTTGACGACGTGCTGGCCGGGCGTGAGCGACTTCAGCACGTCCTGCCCGATGGCCTTCACGCGGACGCGCTCGACGAATCCCTTGACGACCTTGAAGTTGACGTCGGCTTCCAGGAGGGCCACGCGCACCTCGCGCAGCGCTTCCTGGACGTTTTCCTCCGTCAGCCGGCCGTACCCGCGAAGCCGGTCGAAGATCGCATTGAGACGATTCGAGAGATTGTCAAACATGGAGGACCCCTAAGGCTAAGGGCGAAAAAGCGAAAAGTCAAGCCTATTTCGGTACTTCCGACGCACTCCGGAGGGCGCGGACTTCCTGGGCCGGGTCAGGGCTCCCGAAGATCGCGGAGCCGGCCACGAGGACGGAAGCCCCCGCCCTGGCCAGGGCCCCCGCGTTGTCCCGTTTGACCCCCCCATCCACCGAGACCTCGACTGGCCGGTTCCCCACCAACCCTCTGATCTCTCGGATCTTTCCGTAAGCGCTTGGGATGAAGGACTGGCCGCCGAAGCCGGGGTTCACCGACATCACCAGGACCAGGTCGAGGTCATCCAGGACGCACTGGAGGGTGCTGGCCGGGGTGCCCGGGTTCAGAGCCACCCCCGCCCGGGCCCCGGCCTCCCGCACCTGCGCCAGGCAGCGCTGGAGGTGGGTAGCGGCCTCGACGTGCACTGTGACCAGGTCGGCCCCGGCCCGGACATAAGTTTCCACCCATCGCTCCGGCTCCTCGATCATCAGGTGCACGTCCAGGGGCAGGCGCGTGCGTTTCCGGATCGACTCGATGATGGGAGGCCCCAGCGTGAGGTTGGGGACGAAGTGCCCGTCCATCACGTCCACGTGGAGGAGATCGGCGCCGCCCGCCTCCACGCGCGCGATCGCGTCGCCGAGCGCGGCGAAATCGGCGGAGAGAATGCTCGGCGCGATCCGGGCCACGGCCCCCACCTTACTCGACGCCCTCCCGGCGACGCAAACCCTGACGCCGGCCGCGTTACGCGGGACCAGTCAAGCCCGCTCGGCCACCGCTTGGGGATGGCGTTTCCGCAGCACGACCAGTGCCGCCGCGAGCGCCACGACCACCGCGGCGACCAGCGCGGTCTCTATCATCCCGGCCCGGAACGCCTCGCCGCCCGTCCGGGCGAGCTCGCCCAGCTCGGCGGTGAGCACGATGATGCGCCGGACCGAGGCGATGAGCGCCACGAGCAGGAAGGGCTCCGGCACGAGCAGATGCTCCCGGAACGACACCTGCACGGTGTAGAGGATCTCGACCACCATCAGGACGAGCAGCGTCCGGTCCAGAAACGGGATGATGTTCATGCTCGAGAGGCCGCCCGCGAACGTGCGCCAGAAGGCGAGGGCGGCATCGACGAGCAGCGCGGCGAGGCCGGCCGCGAGCAGGAGGCCCAGCACCACGTAGACGCCGTCCTCGACCGTGGAGAAGATGCGCGCGATGGTCTCGCGGAAGTTGCTCCGGCTTCCCGCCCTCATCGTGTCGAAGCCGCCTCGGACCCGACCCGGCGCACGGGGCTCACCACGCCGATTCGCCAGAACGGGCCGCCGGTGGCCAGCGGGGCCTCGCAGGCCACGAAGGCGGGCACGGGATCGTCGAGCACCCAGCAGAACTGATCGGGCGGCGTCTTGCCGAGGAGCTTGGCCGCCGTGCCCAGGACGAATCCGAGCTTCGGCGACATGCGATAGCGCCGCGTGGGTCGCGTCTCCCCGGCGATCTTGCCCGGGTCCTCGCCGGCCGGCACGATGTCGAGGGCGATCACGCGCGGCTTGGGCGTGAAGGCGACCAGGTGCACGGAGGCGGGCTGCCCCTCGGGTAGGTTCCGCACCAGGGTCAGGAGGAGGCCGTTGTACGTGTCCGGCGGCAGCTCGATCGTGCCGCGATAGGTCTGCGCCTTGTCGCCCTTCCGCGACTCGACGACGTACTCGCCGGTGTCCTTGGTCAGCGACACCTGCATCTCTTCCGGGAACGAGGGGCCCTTCTGGACGAGCTTGTAGCTCACGAGGGCGAAGCTCTTGTTCTGGGTGAACACGACGGTCTCGTCGTGCACGGAGCCGTCATGGAAGCGCAACACCATCCGGCTGTCGACGCGACCGTTCCGCGCGAGCTGGGTGATGTCGCCCTGGCCGAGGCTCTTGCCGTCGAGTGCGTGCACGGTGAGAAAGCCCCGCGTCACACCCTCGATGAAGCGCACCGTCACCGGCTCTGCGCGCGCCGCCGAGCCCGCTCCGAGGAGGAAGACCAGCCCGAGCAGGGCGGCCGTGCCGGCGCTAGGGCGGGCGAGGCGGCGCCGGAGGAATCGGTGGAGTCGTTCCACTCGGGATCCAGACCCAATCGTAGGGCACTGCCTTGCCATCGCCGTAGAGCTGTAACGGCCGTCGGGATAATTCACCACCCGCTTAACACGTAGTGCACGTTCGCATTGTTCATCACGGCACCTCCACGCATCCCACGAGCATCAGTGATGCCAAATGCCGCGCGGCCTCGCGGGCTCGATTTTTCGCGGGGCCCGCGCGGCCTTCCTCGGAGCGGCGCGTCGGCTCATCGGAAACGACCGGGTAATCCATTCCGCTGTCGCGCACCTTTCGGATAGACTTGAGCGGATGCCCGCTCACTCGCCCGGCGATTCCGCGCATCCTGAGCGTCTGGGCTGGCAGTCCCTGATGGAATGGGTGGCCATCGTGGTCGCCTCCGCCCTCTGGCTATTCCTCGCCGCGCGGCTCGTGCGAAGCGATGGCCTGGGGGCGTCCCTCTGGTGGGCGACGGGGGTGGGGGCGGCCGTGGGCTATCTCGCCGGCGACCTGATGTCGGGCGTGGTCCACTGGTTCTGCGACACCTTCTTCGAGGAGCATTCCCCGGTGATCGGCCGCGTCTTGATCCATCCCTTCCGGGAGCATCATCGTGATCCGCTCGCCATGACGCGCCACGACTTCGCGGAGATCGCGGGGAACAGCTGCCTCGCTCTGGCGCCGGGGCTGGGCGTCGTGGCGCTGCTGCCGGCACCCACGCGCCCGCTCTGGCTGGGCGCCTACGCGGCGCTGCTCGTCTTCACCGTGGTGGCGGTGGCGACCAATCAGCTGCACAAGTGGGCGCATATGCCCGCGGTGCCGGGCTATGTGGCGGCGATGCAGCGGACGGGGCTGATCCTCAGGCCGCTACGCCATGCCGCGCATCACCGCACCCAGGCCGAGGCCTACTGCGTCGCGACGGGATGGCTGAACCCCTTCCTCGACCGCATCGGCTTCTTCCCCGCCGTGGAGCGCGCGCTCGTCGCGCTGGGTTTGCCCATGTCCGACACCGCGCCTAGGACCCGCTCCGCGAGAACGGATAGATGAGCTGACGCGCGTAGCCCTCGGGGACGGGATCGCCCTCGAGGCCGTAGCGGACGGGCCAGCCGTCGCCCGGCAGGTAGTAGGTCCCGAACACCCAGTCGATCATGGGCAGGTGGACAGCGAAGTTCTTGTCCACCGCAGCCGACTCCGCCGCGTGATGCCAGTGGTGATACTGCGGCGTGGCGAGAAGATAGCGCAGCGGCCCGAAGAGAAAGCGCACGTTGGCGTGGATCCAGATGGCCTGGAACGACACGAACAGCAGGTAGGCGTAGGTTGGCGCCGTGGCGAAGCCGAGCACGTAGACGGGCACGAACCCCACCGCGCGCGTCACCACGATGTCGGCGAGGTGCAGCCGCGAGGCGGCCAGCCAGTCCAGGCACACGCTCGAGTGATGCACCTGGTGGAAGCGCCAGAGCCACGGCACCGCGTGAAACATGCGGTGGGTCGTGTACTGAGTCAAGTCGGCGATGACCAGGATCTGCATGAACTGCAGCCACGCGGGCTGCGCGGCCACCGCGTGCTGCAGCGCAGGGCTCACCGCCCAGCGGAAGAAGATGGCCGCGGGTACGAGGGTGAGGAGCACGGTGGCCTGCACGAGCAGGTGGCTCACCGCGAAGTGGGCCAGATCCGTCGTCCATCCCTTGCGGAACACCCGCTGCTCCGGCAGTCGCGCGAACAGCGCCTCGATGGGCACGAACAGCGTGGCCAGGATGAGCAGGTTGATGAGGAACCAGTCGAGCCCCAGGTGATCCGATGGCCGCACCGGCGTGCTGACCTCTACCCGGGAGCCGCCCATCAGCGTGGCCAGCGTCGTCAGCCCGGCCCCTGTGAGGCCCATTGCCTTGCGGCGCTTGATGAGGAGGCTCGCCACCCCGCAGAGGAAGCCGGCGATGAGCCCGGCCTTGATGATCCAGCGAATCAGCCGCATGTCGTAAACGTCGCGGAGGGCAGGCGTGGTGAGGAGCGAGGGGTACCAGAGACAGAGCACCGCGCCGACGCCCGCCGCGCCCAGCAGCACCGAGGTGACGCCGAGCGCGAAGCCGGTGAGCCCGAGCCAGCGCACGCGCCCGCTCACGCACGCGCTCCGCGGCGCAGTCGGATCGCGGTGAAGGCGTCGGTGCCGTGCCGGTGAGGGAAGAGCCGCACGATGCCGCGCGCGTCCGGCCGGACGGGAAACTCGTGGGGCGTCTCCACGACCCAGTCCTGATGGGCCTCGAGGAACGGGAAGACTACGTCTTCGTTCTCGTCGGGCTCGAGTGAGCACGTCGCGTAGACGAGGCGGCCGCCGGGCTTGGTCATCGATGCGGCGGCCGCGAGAATGGTCCGCTGCTTCTGCTGGAGGCGTCGCAGGTCGTCCTCGGTGCGGCGCCACTTCACCTCGGGATTGCGCCGCAGCACGCCGAGGTTCGAGCAGGGCGCGTCCACCAGCACGCGATCGCAGCGCCCGGTCCATCGCGGCGCCAGCGCGGCGGCGCCGCCCACGTGGGTCTGGATGATCGTGAGGCCGAGGCGCGCCGCGCCCCGATCGAGCAGGGCCAGCCGCGCCGCCTGTGGGTCGAAGGCCACGATGCGGCCACGGTTGTCCATCAGCTCGGCGAGGTGGGTCGCCTTGGTGCCCGGCGCGGCGCAGACGTCCGCCACCGTCTCACCCGCGCGGGGCTCGAGCAGGCGCGCGATCAGCATGGAGGCCTCGTCCTGCACGGTGCACCAGCCCTCCGCGAACGGGACGAGGCGGGCGGGGGCTCCCTTCTCGAGCACGAGGCCTTCGGGTGCCAAGGCGGTGGGGCGCGTCTCCGCGAGGTCCTCGTCACGCAGCCGCCGGGCCAGGCCCTCGCGGTCGATGCGCAGCCGGTTGGCTCGCAGCGCGATCGGCGGCCGCTCGTTGCCGGCCGCCATCAGCGCCTCGGCCTCCGCGTGGCCGTAGCGCGCGATCCAGCGCGCGGCGATCCAGTCGGGATAGGACCAGCGCACGCCCGCCGCCGCCACTGCGTCCGCGGGAAGGGGCGGCGCGCCGGTGGCGCGGGTGAGGGCGCGCAGGACCGCGTTGACGAACTCCGCCGGCCCGGGGACGCGCGACTTGAGCTTGGCGAGGCTCACCGCCTCGTCCACCGCGGCCCAGCGCGGCACGCGGTCGAGGAACAGGATCTGATACGCGGTCAGCCGGAGCAAGGCGCGAACCCACGGGTCCAGGCGGTCGAGCGGGCGGTGGAGATGCGCGGCGAGCCGCCAGTCCAGGTGGCGCTGCCAGCGAAGCGTGCCATACACGATCTCGGTGCAGAGGGCGGCGTCGCGAGGCTCGAGGGCGGCCCGGTCCAGGGCGTGCTCGAGCGTGATGTCGGCGAAGGCCCGGTCGCTCTCCACGCGCACGAGAATACGGAGGGCTTCGAAGCGCGCCTGGGCGACCGGCCCGGCGCGCAGCACGGGGCTCACGCCGCCACCTCGCGGACGCGGTCGCCTGGGCGGAGCCGGGCGCCCCGGAGGAAGTCTTCCCACGCCATCGCCTTGCGGTTCTCCGGCTGCACCTCGACCGGGAGCAGCAAGCCGTCACCGGTGACGATGGCGGTGGAGCCGGGTCCGGTGGTCACCAGCGTGCCGGGGGCCTCCGTCGCCGGATGCGGCACCGCGGCCGCGCGCCAGATCATGAGCCGCCCGCCGGGCGTCGCCAGCGCGGCGCCGGGCCAGGGATTGCACCCGCGCACCCGCGCGGCAAGGGCGCGGGCCGGCTCCAGCAGGCGGAGCCGGCCATCTTCCTTCTTGAGGCGCGGGGCGAGCGTCGCCTGCGCGTGGTCCTGGGGCGTCGGCGTGATCGCGTCGAGGCCGGCCAGCGTGCGCAGGAGCACCGCGGCGCCGAGGGGCGCCAGGCGCGCCGCCAGCTCACCCGCCGTCTCGTCGGACCCGATCGGCGTGGCCTCGCGCAGCAGCATCGCGCCGGTGTCCATCCCGGGATCCATCTGGAACGTCGTGATGCCGGTCTCGCGCTCGCCGCGGATGATGGCCCAGGCGATGGGCGCGGCGCCGCGATAGCGGGGGAGGATCGAGGCGTGCACGTTGATGGAGCCGCGTGCGGGCACGTCGAGCACGGCCTTGGGCAGGATCTGGCCGAAGGCGACGACCACCGCCACGTCGGCGCGATGCTCGGCGAGGCGCTCGGGCCAGCCGGGATCGCGCAGGCGCGGCGGCTGCAGCACGGGGACGCCGGCGGCGAGCGCGCGTTCCTTCACCGGGGGCGGCGTGAGGCGCTGGCCGCGGTGGGCCGGCTTGTCGGGCTGGGTGATGATGGCGACGACCTCGTGGGCGCCCAGCAGCGCCTCGAGGGTCGGCAGGGCGAAGGCCGGCGTCCCGTAGAAGAGGACCCGCAACCGACTCCCGCCTTCAGAGCGCGAAGGCGTGGTGCGGCGCCTCCGCGGGAAGCCCTTCCTTCTGGATCTTCTTCTTGATCCGGTCGCGCGTCACCGGAGGCAGCCGATCGATGAAGAGGACGCCGTCGAGATGATCCATCTCGTGCTGGATCACCCGGGCCTGGAGGCCGCGCGTCTCGAAGGCGAGGGGGTGGCCCTCGGCGTCCTTCGCCTCCACGCGCACCCACTCGCTGCGCTCCACCTCGCCGAAGATGCCCGGGATGGACAGGCACCCTTCCTCGCCCCGGACCGACCCGCCGCGCTCGACGATCGTGGGATTGATCAAGGCGCGCGGCCCTCGGCTGCCGTCGTCGACCAGGATGAGGCGCATGGAGACCCCGACCTGCGGCGCGGCCAGGCCGATGCCGACCTGGTGATACATGGTTTCGACCATGTCTGCGATGATGCGCTGGACCTCGGGCGTGACCTCCGCCACCGGGTTGGCTTTCTGCCGGAGGATCGGGTCACCGTAGCGTCGAACGGAAAGAACGGCCATGACCGTATTGTAGCGAGCTTTTAGATCGTATCTATCTCTAAGATGCCCGCGGCCCTGCGTCGGCGCTCGAGAAAGGGACGCAGGGGCTCTTCCAGCAGGTGCGGGAGATGGTCAGGACCTTTCACGAGCATGCGCCACCAGGGGCGACGGCCGAGCGCAGTGCCGCGCGGCGCCGGCGGGTACACGGTGAGGCCAGGGATGCCGCGCAGCGCCGCCGCGCACTCCTCCAGCAGGCCGCGGGCGTCCTCGGCGCTTTTGCCCTGCACGCCGATGAGGCAGAGCCGGCGAAACGGCGGGTAGCCCAGCTCGCCGCGGAAGCGCAGCTCGGGCTCGTAGAAGGCTTCGCGGCGGCGGCGGCGGGCCGCCTCGACGACGTAGTGTTCCGGGTGCAGCGTCTGGACGACCACCCGGCCGGCCGCGCTCACCGCTTCCATCGCCGCCCACAGCGCCTGGAAGGCGCGCTCGCCCGCTCGGAAATCGGGCACGCGCAAGAGGCCGTCGAAGGCGATGAAGCCTACGGCGGCGAGCGTGGCCGGCTCGAGCCCTCGCAGGACGCCGGGGCCGCCCACCAGCACCTGAGCCTCCGCGGCGCGCGCTGCGTCCCGACCGCGGCCGCCCGGCCGCGCCGCCCCGAGACGCGGGAAGCGCTTGCGCAGCGCCGTCATCACGCGCTCGGGGCTCCAGCCGAACGGCGAGAGGCGGTGGCCGCCGCAGCGCGGACAGGCGCCGGGCAGTGGGCTCACGCGCCCGCAGAGCCGGCACTCGAGCGTGACGCTCATCCGTGAGAAGCCGAGCCCCACGCCGCAGTCGGGGCAGCGCAGCACCTCGCCGCACTCGTCGCAACCGAGCGCCGCGGCGTCGTGCGAGACGATCAGCGCCACGCGCCCGCCCCGCCGCGAGGCGTCCTCGAGCGCGCGAGTGAGGGGCAGCGTGAGCGGATGATTGCGGAGGATGCCCTTGGTGTCCGCCGTGATGAATTCGGCGGCCGGCCTCTCGGACGCAGGCTCGCGGCGGGCCACGCGCTTCTGATCGGCGGCGTGCCACATCTCCGCGGAAGGCGCGCCGGCGAGGAGCAGCAGCTGGCTGCCCTCGCGGCGCGCGCGCTCCAGCAGTAGCTCGCGCGAGTGCAGGCGCGGGGCGCCGGGCGGGCGATGCGCGGGGTCTTGCTCGTCGAGCAGCGCCAGGGTCGCGGGCGCGGGGAGCGGGAGGAGCAGCGCCGAGCGTGTGCCCACGACGACGCGGGGGCGCGCGCGCATCGCGCCGAACCACGCCGCCCGCCGCACCGTCTCGGCGGCGCCGCTGTCGAGGCGCGCCCCGCCGAGCTGCTCGGCCCAGCGCGCCGCGGACTCGATGTCGGGCGCGACGACGAGCACCGGGCCGGGGGCCCGGCCGATCTCCTCCGCCAGCCGCGCGTGGCGCTCGGGGTCCATCCAGAGCGCGGGCGGCGGTCCGGCGCCCGGCGCGGGCTCGGGCGGCGGCGCGAGCGATTCCGCGGCGCCGCGACGGGGCGGCGGCGGCACGAGCGCGGCCAGCGTCGATCCGGGCGAGGAAAGGCTTTCCGCCGCGGCCCAGAGACCCAGGTCGAGCATGGCCGCGGAGAGCGCCGCCACCGGCTCGAGCGGCGCCTGCACCTTCGCGAGGCCTCCGGTGTCGCCCTCGCGAAGCGCCACGACGAGGCCGACGCGCGGCCGTCCCTGCAGCGGGGCGAGGACGCGCTGTCCGCGGGCCAGCCGAAGCCCCGGCGGAATCGCGTAGGAAAGGGGACGGCGAAGCGGAAGGTCGAAGACGATCTCGGCGATCCCGTCCGTCACGCGCCCTTCCCCGTCAGGGGAGGGAGTTCGGAGGCGGGGCGGCGCTCAGCCGATCGAACTCCCGTCGCGCGAGCTTGAGATCGTCCCACGCCATGCGGCGATACTCGGGGCCCGGATTCCTCAGAAGGAACGCGGGATGGAAGGTCGGCACGAGCACGCTGTCGCGGTACTCGTAGAGGCGCCCGCGCAGCTTGGTGATGCCCTCGCGCGTGCCGAGCAGGGTCTGCACGGCGAAGTTGCCCAGGGCGAGGATCACCGCGGGCCGTACCGTGTCGAGCTGCGCCATCAGGAACGGGTTGCAGGCCGCGACCTCGTCGGGCTCGGGGTTGCGGTTCCGCTCGGGACGGCACTTCACGACGTTGGCGATGTAGGCGTCGCGCTCGCGGTCGAAGCCCACCGACTCCAGCATCTTGGTGAGGAGCTGGCCGGCGCGGCCCACGAAGGGCTTGCCCTGCTTGTCTTCTTCCTCGCCGGGGCCCTCGCCGACGACCATGAGCCGCGCCCGGGGGCTGCCGGAGCCGAACGCGATGGTGGTGCGGCTGTGGCAGAGCTTGCAGAGGGTGCAGCCCTGGAGTGCCGCCTCCTGCGCGGCCAGCGCGCTCGCAGGATCTACCGCCGGCGGCGGGGGCGTCGCGCTGACGGCCCGCGTGATCTCGGTCATGCCGAGATCACGGTGATGCCGCAGCGTCTGGGCGACGTCGCGCAGCGCATCGGCGAGCTCGCTCATGCCGGGTTTCCTTCTCCCCTCAGGGGAGAGGGCTGGGCTGGGGGGCCGCGGTCGCGGCCGTCCGAAGCGCGAGCACGCGGTCGAGGATCGCGTCGGCGACGGCCACCTTGCTCATCTTGGGCAGCTCGACCTCGCCACCCCAGCGATCGAGCAGCACCACCTGGTTGTCGTCGGCCTCGAAGCCGATGCCGCTGCGGCTCACGTCGTTGGCCACGAGCAGGTCGATGCCCTTGGCGGAGAGCTTGGCGCGGGCGTTGTGCCGCACGTCGTTGGTCTCGGCGGCAAAGCCCACGAGGAAGGCGCGGCCCTTGCGCGAGGCCAGCTCGCGCAGGATGTCGGGGCTCGGCACCAAGGTGAGCGTGAGCCCCTCGTCCTTCTTCGACTTGATCTTCTGCCCCGCGGGGTGCTCGACACGGTAGTCGGCCACCGCGGCCGCCTTGATCACCACGCTCGCGCGGGGCAGATGGTGGAGCGCGGCCTCGCGCATCTCCTCGGCCGTCTGCACGGGCACGTAGGCGGCGCCGGGCGGCGGCTCCAGCGCGGTGGGCCCCGCGATGAGGATCACCTGGGCGCCGCGGCGGAGGGCGGCGGTGGCGATGGCGTGGCCCATCTTCCCCGAGGAGCGATTCGAGAGATAGCGCACGGGATCGATGGGCTCGCGCGTGGGGCCGGAGGTGACGAGCACGCGCTCACCGGCCAGGTCGCGAGTCGGGGAGAGGAGCCGTTCGAGAGCCTCGACGATGGCGTCCACCTCGGGGAGCCGTCCCTTGCCGCTGAGCCCGGAGGCGAGGACCCCGGCGTCGGGCTCCAAAACAACGATGCCCCTCTCACGTAAGGTCGCCACGTTCGCCGTCACCGCCGCGTGATCCCACATGCCGCCGTCCATCGCGGGCACCATCAGCACCGGTCCCCGCGCGGCGAGGAGGACCGTGGTGAGGAAGTCATCGGCGAGGCCGTGGGCGGCCTTGGCGAGGACGTTGGCGGTGGCGGGCGCCACCACCACGGCGTCCGCGCGCTCGGCGATGGCGACGTGCTCGACCGCCGCGCCGCTCTGGGGATCGAAGAGATCGGAGAGGACCGGGCGCCCCGACAGCGTGCGCCAGGTGAGATCGCCCACGAAGCGCTCCGCGTGCGCCGTGCGCACCACCGTGACCGCCGCGCCGAGCCGGGTGAGCTCGCGCAGCAGGTACACCGCCTTGAATGCGGCGATACTGCCGGTGACGCCGAGGATCAGCTCCTTGCCGCGGAGCGCCACGAGTCTAGCTCTTGGGGGCGTCGTCGTCCTTGAGGCGGTAGCCCACCTTGGCATCGGCGATCTCCTCCAGGGAGACGCTGGTGGGCTTCTTGTGGCGGCTTTCCAGCTGCGCCTGCGCGCCGCGGTTGAGCTGACGCGCCCGCTTCGCCGCGAGCACGACGAGCAGGTAGCGGTTGGAGACCTTGTCCAGGGAGCGCTCGAGGGAAGGGAACGCCATCAGTTGGGAACCTCCACGTCGGGGAATCGGATGGTGAGGCGGCTGGTCCGACAGCGCTCGGCCTGGATAAGGGTGGCGAGCTGGTCCACCGCCTCTTTCACATCCCGGTTGATGATGAGGTAATCATACTCCCGCCACGCCGCGATCTCCTCGCGGGCGCGGCTCAAGCGGCGGGCGATCTCGCCGGCCGCGTCGCTCTTCCGCTCGCGCAGCCGCGCGTCCAGCTCGGCGAGCGATGGGGCCATGATGAACACCGACACCGCCTCGGGATAGCGCACGCGGAGCTGTCGCGCCCCGTTGGTGTCGATGTCGAGGAGCACGTCGAGCCCACGGGCGAGGGCGGTCTCGAGGGGCTGCGCCGGCGTTCCGTAGTAGTGGCCGTGCACCTGCGCCCACTCGGCGAACTCGTCGCGCGCTCGCATCGCCTCGAACTCCGCGGCGTCCACGAAGTGGAAGTCCGTCCCGTTGACCTCGCCGTTGCGCGGCTTGCGGGTGGTGTAGGAGATGGAGTAGTGCAGATCGGGGACGAGCGAGCGCACCTCGTGGCAGAGGGTGGTCTTCCCTGCCCCGGAGGGCGCCGAGACCACGAAGAGAGTGCCGCGCCGCTTGACGAGCTCCATCACTCGATGTTCTGCACCTGCTCGCGGATCTTCTCGAGCGTGGACTTGGCGGCGATCACCGCCTGGGAGATCTCGAGGTCGTCCGCCTTGGAGCCCACCGTGTTCACCTCGCGATTGATCTCCTGGATGAGGAAGTCCATCGTGCGCCCGACCGCCCCGTCGGCGCGCACCAGCGCGCGCAACTCGCCCACGTGCACGCGCAGCCGCGCCAGCTCCTCCGTGATGTCGGCGCGCTCGGCGAGCGCGGCAATTTCGGTGGCGAGGCGACCCTCGTCGAGCGGCGTCTCGTCCAGGAGCGCCTGCACGCGCTCGCGCAGCCGCTCCGCCCGGCGTGACTGGGCGAGGGGGGCGCGCGCGGTGATCTGCTCGATGCGCGCGGCCAGAGTCTCGTGGAGCGTGGCCAACTCCTCGGCGAGCGCCTTGCCCTCGGCGTCGCGGCGCGCGACCAGCTCGCCGAGCGCCCGCGCGAGCGCCTCGGCGAGGAGCGGCCAGGCTTCCTCGGGCGCCACCGCTCCCTCGGCCTCGCGCGCGAGGACGCCCGGCTGGCCGAGCAGCCACTCGAGCCTGAGCGCGGGGGCTAGCCCCAGCTCGCCCGCGAGGGCGCGGGCGACCGTCTCGTACTCACGGGCCTGCGCCACGTTGACGCTGAGCGGGGTGAGGGTGCCGCCGCCCGCCGCGGTGAGGCTCGCGCTGACGTCGACTCGGCCGCGCGTCGCCGCCGCCTGGACGAGGCGGCGCGCCTCGGCCTCGAAGGAGGCGAGCACCCGGGGGAGCTTCAGGGAGACGTCGAGGTGCCGGTGGTTCACGGAGCGACACTCGACGCTGACCGCGAGGCGGGGGCTGGAAGTCTCGGCGCGACCGTACCCGGTCATGCTGCGGATCATGCGCCGGCCACTTCCATCGCTGGAGGATAGCCCAAAAACATCTTTTCTGTCAATGCCTTCGGCGTGATCGCTCGTTGACACGCCGCGTCCCCGACGTGTAGAGTGCGACGGAGCATCCATCCCCATCCGTGGCCCCTCGGAGGACATCCATGGCAGAGTCGCCCACCCCGGCGCGCTGGACGCGCCGTCACGTTCTGGAGACCGCCGGCCTGGCCGCGGGTGCCCTGCTGGCCGGCCGGGTCGGCGCGGCGCGGGCTCAGGGCACGCTCAAGACGATCACCGCGTCCCACAGTGTCTCCACGTTCGTCTACGGCCAGCACCTGGTCGCCGCGCAGAAGAAGTTCTTCGAGGAGGAGGGCGTCAAGACGCCCGACTTCATCGTCCCGGGCGGCGGCGCGCGCGTGGTGCAGGCGGTGGCGGCGGGCCAGGCGATGTTCGCGCTCGGCGACTCCAACCACCCCCTCAAGACCACCGAGAAGGGTCGCGACGCCGTCATCCTCTTCGCAACGGACCACCGCTGCTCGTACGCCAACGTGGTCGTGCGCAAGGACCTCTTCGACAAGGGCGTGAAGAGCATGGAGGCGCTCGGCGACGAGAAGCTCGTGGGGCGCAAGGCGGTGATTGCCGCCACTGCCATCGGCTCCGGCACGCACGTCTACGGCGTGTACGTGTGCAAGAACATCAAGGCGGGCGACGGCAAGCCGGTCAACGACCACGTCGAGTGGGTGGGCGGCGGCGCCTCCACCACCATGCTGGGTGGCCTCAAGGGCGGCAAGTTCGACGCGATCATGGCCGTGCCCGAGTGGCAGTCGGCGGCGGTGAGCGAGGGCTTCGGCCGGCCCATCTACGACATCCTGGACGAGAAGGCGTGGAACCGCGTCTTCGGCGGACGCATCCCCGTCACGGTGGGCTACTGCCTAAAGGAGACCGTCGAGAAGTCGCCCGACCTCGTCCAGGCCTACGTGAACGCCTGCTACCGCGCGCAGCAGTGGATCCGGAAGACCAAGGACGACGAGGTCGTGGATCTCCTCCACAGGCCCTACATGGAAACGTTCTCCCGCGAGACCGTGCTCGAGTCGGTGCGCTATTACCGCACCATCTTCGACTGGGACTTCGTGGTGGACGAGGCCGACTACGCCCGGGGCGAGAAGGTATGGATCCCCACCGCGCTCGACAAGCCCATCCCGTACGCGAAGGCGGTGGACATGAGCTTCGTCCGGAAGGCGCAGGCGAAGTACAAGTCGTGAGGCGGTGACGGCCTCCCGCGTCCGGATCGCGATCCGCGACCTCGAGAAGACCTTCGTCGAGGGCGCGCGCGAGGTCCATGCGGTGGCCGGCGTGTCCCTGGACGTGCGCGACGGCGAGTTCGTCGCGCTCGTCGGACCCTCGGGTTGCGGCAAGTCGACCGTGCTCAACATGATCGGCGCCCTCGTGGCGCCCTCGGCAGGGGCGGTGCTGGTGGATGGCCAGCCGGTGCGGGACCGGGCGCCGCGCCAGGTCGGCTACGTGTTCCAGAAGGACACCGTGTTTCCCTGGCGCACCGTGGAGGACAACATCGTCCTGGGGCTGCAGTATCGCGGGGTGCCGCCGGCGACCCGTGCGGCGCGCGTCCGCGAGGCCATCGCCCTGGGCGGGCTTCAGGGCTTCGAGCAGGCCTTTCCCGCCACGCTGTCGGGCGGGATGCGACAGCGCGTCGCGCTGCTGCGCTCGCTCGTGGTGGATCCCGAGATCCTCCTGATGGATGAGCCGTTCGGCGCGCTCGACACCCACACCAAGCTGACCCTCCATGCCGAGCTCCTGTCGCTGTGGGAGGCCAAGCACCAGACGGTGGTGTTCGTCACCCACGACCTCTCGGAGGCGATCACGCTGGCGGATCGCATCGTGGTGATGACGCGGCGGCCCGGCCGTATCAAGCGCGTGTACGACGTGAAGCTGCCGCGGCCGCGCGACGTAATCCGCCTGCGCGAGTCGGACGAGTACTCGCGCGAGTACGGCGAGATCTGGCACGAGCTCGGCCAGGAGTTCGCGCGCGATGACAGCGGGCACTTGCTTGGCGAGCCGCCGGCGAGGCGAGCGGATACCTGATGGGTTCCCGAGCGGAGCTGCTTGGCGAGCCGCCGCCGCCGGCGAGGCGAGCGGATACCTGATGGGTTCCCGAGCGGAGCGAGGGGACCGTTGGCGTATTCTCGCCTGGCAGCTCGCGATCCTCGTCGCCATCATCGCCGCGTGGGAGTACCTCACCAGCATCAAGGCCATCTCGAAGACGCCCGGTCTTTACTGGATCGACCCCTTCTTCATCAGCCGGCCTTCGAAGATCGTCGAGCGCTTCGTTCATCTCGCCTCGCCGTCCGTGCGGCTCAGCATCTGGGCGATGGCATGGTCCACCGTGCAGTCCACGCTCGGGGGCTTCCTCGTGGGGATCACCACCGGTTTCGCGGCCGGCCTCGTGTTGGGGCGTAGCGAGCGCCTCGCACGGATCTCGTCCCCCTTCATCGTGGCCTTCAACTCGCTCCCGCGGATCGCGCTGGTCCCGCTCATCACGATGATCTTCGGCTTCGGCCTCCTCGCCAAGATCGTGCTCGCCTGGAGCATCGTCTTCTTCATCGTGTTCTTCAATACGTTCCAGGGCGCGCGCAGCGTGGACGCCGACCTCATCCACTCCGCCCGCTTCCTCGGGGCCACCGAGGGGCAGGTCATGCGCACCGTGATCGTGCCCTCCACGCTGGCGTGGACCTTCGCCTCGCTCACGCCGTCGATCTCCTTCGCGCTCATCGGCGTCGTGGTGGGCGAGTTCATCGGCGGGGAGTCCGGCGGCGGACTCGGCTACCTCATCATCCAGAGTCTCGGCACGCTCAACGCCGCCGACATGATGGTGGCGCTCCTCGCGCTGGGGGTGATCGGCATCGTGATGGCGCTGGGGATCCGGCAGCTGGAGGCGCGGCTCCTGCGCTGGCGCCCCGAGTACCGCAAGCAGTGAGCGGCCCGGAGCCCGACCGTCACTCCCATAATCCCGTCGTCCGGTACTTCCGCGTACTCGGGCCCGGTCTCATCACGGGCGCCTCCGACGACGATCCCAGCGGCATCACCACCTACTCGGTGGCCGGCGCCTCGCTGGGCTACGGCATGCTGTGGACGGCGCTGGCCACCTATCCGCTCATGGCCGCCGTGCAGCTCGTGTGCGCGCGGATCGGCCTCGTCACCGGGGAAGGGCTGGCCGCGGTGCTCCGGCGGCACTACCCGAGGCCGCTGCTCTACGCGGTGTGCCTGCTCCTCCTCATCGCCAACGTCTTCAATATCAGCGCCGACCTCGGCGGGATGGCCGAGGCGGCCGCGATGCTCTCCGGGGTGCCCAGCGTCCTGTGGGTGCCGCTGTTCGCCCTCGTGATCGTGGTGGTCACGGTGTACGCGACCTACACCGCCTTCGCGCGCGCGCTGAAGTGGCTCACCGCGTCCCTCTTCGCCTACATCGTCGCCGCGGTGCTCGCGCGCCCCGACTGGGGCGCCGCCCTCCACGCCACCGTCGTGCCCCGCGTGGGGCTGGAGACGGTGTCCCTGGCCACGCTGGTCGCCATTCTCGGTACCACGATCTCGCCGTACCTCTTCTTCTGGCAGGCCTCGCAGGAAGTGGAAGAGGAGAAGGCGCAGGGCCGCCGCACGCTCGCCCAGCGGCGCGGGGCGAGCCCGCACGAGCTCGCGGATGCCGCCCTCGACGTCAACACCGGCATGCTGTTCTCCAACGTCGTCATGTACTTCATCATCCTGGCGACTGCGGCCACCGTGCACGGGACGCGACCCGGCGGCATCGAGACCGCGCGCGAGGCCGCGGAGGCGCTGCGGCCGCTGGCGGGGGACGGCGCCTACCTTCTCTACACCCTCGGGCTCGTGGCCACGGGACTTCTTGCCATTCCGATCCTGGCCGGCTCCGCCTCCTTCGCCCTCGCCGAGGTCTTCCGCTGGCCCGCCGGGCTCGCCATGACGCCGCGCCGCGCGCCCCGCTTCTACCTGGTGCTCGCGGGGTCGGTGGTGACCGGCATGGCCCTCACCGTGCTCCAGCACCGCCCCGTGCATGTGCTCTTCGTCTCCGCCATCGTCAACGGCCTGCTGGCGCCGCCGCTGCTCGTGCTCGTGATGCTGGTCGGCGGCAACCGGCGCATTATGGGGTCTCACGTCAACGGTCCCTGGCTGGCCGCGCTCGGCTGGAGCGCGACGGCGGTGATGGCCGCGGCGGCGCTCGCGTTTCTCTTCGTGGGAAGCTAGCCGAGGATGAATCGGCCGCCACGCCGCCGTGTCCTTTCTTGACAGCCTCCGGCGACGCGCCTAGCATGCTCGGCAGCCAGCCA
This sequence comes from Candidatus Methylomirabilota bacterium, assembly GCA_035764725.1. Lineage (NCBI taxonomy): Bacteria > Methylomirabilota (SeqCode) > Candidatus Methylomirabilota bacterium. The sequence goes on from DASTYT010000145.1 coordinate 25,400, forward strand.
AGCCCGGGTCGGTTCCCTCACTCCATCGCAGCAGGGAGGGTCACATGGCGACACTGAGCGTCAATGGCAAGACCTACCAGGTGAACGCGGCCCCGGACACCCCGTTGCTTTGGGTGATTCGTGAGCACCTCCAGCTCACCGGCACCAAGTTCGGCTGCGGCATGGCGCAGTGCGGGGCGTGTACCGTCCACATCGACGGCAATCCCACGCGCTCCTGCCAGGTCCCGCTCTCCGCCGCCACCGGGAAGAAGATCACGACGATCGAGGGGCTGCACCCGCAGGGCCAGCATCCGCTGCAGGTCGCGTGGGTGGCGGAGCAGGTCCCGCAGTGCGGCTACTGCCAGTCGGGCCAGATCATGCAGGCGGCCGCGCTGCTCGCGCGGAACCCCAATCCCAGCGACGAGGAGATCGTGTCGCACATGTCGGGCAACATCTGCCGCTGCGCGACCTACCTCCGAATCAAGCGCGCGATCAAGCGCGCGGCGAAGGGGGCGTAACCATGAGCACCGCCATGGACCGTCGCGACTTCCTGAAGTCCGCCGGCGCCGCCGGCATCGGGCTCACCGTCTACTTCACGATTCCCACCATCGGGCGGAGCGGGCTCGTCGAGGCCGCCGAGAAGTACGAGCCGAACGCGTTCATCACGATCACGCCCGACGGGCTCGTCACCGTGCACGTACTCAAAGCCGAGATGGGCCAGGGCGTGGGCACCGCGCTCGCCCAGGTCGTCGCCGAGGAGCTCGAGTCGGACTGGAAGACCATGCGGATCGACTATCCGATGGCCGATCCCAAGTACGGCCTCATGCTCACGGGCGGGAGCTGGAGCATCAACTGGACGTTCGACAGCCTCTCGCGCGGCGCCGCGGCGGCCCGGATGGCGCTGGTGGACGCCGCCGCCAAGTCGTGGGGCGTGCCCGCGAGCGAGTGCGTGGCCGTCAGCAGCACGGTGCGCCACCTGCCCACCGGGCGCGTGCTCACCTACGGTGACATCGTCGCGAAGGCGCCCATCACCAAGACCTTCTCCGAGGACGACCTCAAGAAGATCACGCTCAAGAAGCCATCCGAGTACAAGGTCGTCGGGGCGTGGGTGCAGCGTCTCGACATTCCCGAGAAGACGAACGGTAAGGCCAAGTTCGGCATCGACACCTTCTTGCCCAACATGGCGTACGCGAAAACCGCCTATCCGCCCACGCGCGAGGGCGCCAAGGTGACGGCGGTCGACGACAGCGCGGCCAAGAAGGTGCCGGGCTATCTCAAGACCGTCCGCATGCCCGACATGGTGGCGGTCGTCGCCACGTCGTACTCGGCGGCGGTGAAGGCACGCGACGCCCTCAAGATCACCTGGGATCCGGGTCCGAACGTGAACGTCAGCTCGGCCAGCATCTTCTCCGACTATCAGAAGAAGGCGGCTGATCCGGGGGCCGGCATCGAGTGGCACAAGACGGGCGACCCGAATGCGGGGGCGCCCGCGAAGACCCATCAGGCGTCGTTCAGCACCGATTACGTGGCGCACATGCAGATGGAACCGATGAATTGCGTCGCGTCGTTCAAGGACGGTGTGCTGGATCTCTACTCGGGCAGTCAGTTCCAGACCATGGCGACAGGGGCCGTCGCGGCCGTGCTCAACCTCCAGCCCGCGAATATCCGCCTCCACCAGACGTATCTCGGCGGCGGCTTCGGCCGGCGTCTGGAGCCCGACGTCATCGTCGAGGCCGCGCTCATCGCCCGCGAGGCCGGGCGGCCCATCAAGCTCATCCGGTCCCGCGAGGAAGATCTGCAGCGTGACGTCTATCGCTCCGCCACCTACCAGGTGCTGAAGGCGGGGATGGACGCCTCGGGCAAGATCGTGTCGTGGGACGCTACCGTCGTCTCCGGACACCCCGGCGGGCGGTGGGGGCCGGACTTCCTCAACAAGCAGGGCCTCGATGACTTCGCGCTCAACGGCGCAGACCACGTCTACGACATCCCCAACCAGGTGGTGCACGGGGTGCGCGCGGAGACGGGCATCTCCGTCGGCTACGTGCGCGCGGTGGCGCCGAACTACACGTTCTTCGCGGTCGAGACGTTCATGGACGAGCTCGCCAAGCTGGCGGGTCAGGATCCGGTGGAGTACCGTCTGTCGATGCTGAGCGGCGCGCCGCGCCTGGCCAAGGTGCTCAGGCTCGCCGCCGAGCGCGCGGGCTGGGGCAGCACGCTGCCGGCCAACAGCGGCCGCGGCATCGCCTGCGTCAGCGCGCAGGAGCAGAAGACGCCGACGTGGACGGCGTCGGTGGTGCAGGCGCGCGTGGATCCCGGCACCGGGAACGTCCAGATCGAGAAGATCACGTGCGCCGTGGACTGCGGCATCGTCGTGAACCCGGATGGGGCCCGCTCACAGATCGAG
>DASTYT010000146.1 GCA_035764725.1 Candidatus Methylomirabilota bacterium
CTCCGCGCCTAGCGCGCCGCCGAACGGGCGCGCTTCACGCGCGAGGATCCGCGACCGCCCGTCTCAGGCGGGTCCTTCGGGTCGTACACCCAGATCTTGCCGGAGGCGGCCAGGCCCATCGTCACCGTGCGTCCCTCGATGAGCACGCTGATGGTGCCGGCGTAGGGCGCGACCTCCTTGATCGTGAGCCGCACACCCGGGCGGATGCCGCTCTCCCACAGGAAGTGGAGCAGCTGGCGGTCGGCCTCGGCTTCCTCGGTGATGCGCTCCACCGTGAGGTCCTGACCGGCGTGCGCCTGGCTGAGCGGGATCGGATTGTGCGCCTCGGGCGCGGGCATGCCGGGAATGGGATTGCCGTGCGGGCAGGTGCTGGGCATGCCGAGCTGCTCGGCGAGGCGTTCCTCCACCACGGGTGACAGGGCATGCTCGAGGCGATGCGCCTCGTCGTGGGCCCGCGACCAGTCGAGCCCGAGCACGTCGGTCAGCCAGCGCTCGAGCAGGCGGTGGCGGCGCGCCATGGTCTCGGCGATGCCGCGGCCCTTGGTGGTGAGGCGGATCTCCTTCTTGCCCGCGAGGCGGACATAGCCCTCGCGCTGCATGCGCCGGAGCGCCTCGGTGATGGACGGGGCGGAGACGTGCATGTGCCGCGCGAGTCGCGCGCCGATCACCGGCTTGTCGCCGCCGGTGAGATCGTAGATCGCGCCGAGGTAATCCTGGATGGCCGGGGTCGTTTCCACGCTCCGAGGATACCGGAGGCCCGGAGGCCCGGCAAGCCTCGCGGTCGCGGGCCGTCCTGGGGTACGATCGGGCCGGAGGACTCGCCCATGGACTTCGCCCTCACCGAAGCTCAGGAGATGATCCGCAAGGAGGTCGCGGCGCTCGCCCGCGGCTTCTCACTCGATTACTGGCTGGAAAAGGACGAGAAGGCGGAGTACCCGTACGAGTTCATCAAAGCCTTCGCGGATGCGGGCTGGCTCGGCATCATGGTGCCCGAGGCCTACGGCGGCGCCGGGCTCGGCGTCACCGAGGCCGCCATCATGCTCCACGAGATCTGCGCGTCCGGCGCGGGGACGTCCGGCGCCTCGCCCATTCACTTCTACGTCTTCCCGCCCACTCCCGTGATCAAGTTCGGCACCGAGGAGCAAAAGCGCCGGCATCTCCCCGGCCTCTGCAGCGGCGAGACCATCCTGGCCTTCGGCGTCACCGAGCCCAATGCGGGCACCGACACCTCACGCATCCAGACCCGCGCGGTCAAGCAGGGCGACACGTGGATCGTCAACGGGCGCAAGGTCTGGACGACCAACGCCCAGCACGCCACCAAGTTCCTCCTGCTCGCGCGCACCAGCGAGCGCGACCCCGCCAAGCCCCTCAAGGGCCTCACGCTCTTCTTCACCGACTTCGACCGCAAGGCCATCAATGTCCGGCTCATCCACAAGCTGGGGCGGGCGGCGGTGGACTCGAACGAGATCATCATCGAGAACCTCGAGGTCCCCGACGCCGACGTGATCGGGACGGTGGGGGACGGGTTCTACCATCTCCTCGACTCGCTGAACCCCGAGCGCATCGTCGTGGGGATCGAGGCGGTGGGCATCGGGCGCGCCGCGCTGGATCGCGCCGTGCAGTACGCGAAGGAGCGCGTGGTCTTCGACCGGCCCATCGGGAAGAACCAGGCCATCGCCCATCCGCTGGCGCACGCCGCCGCCCAGCTCGAGGCGGCCGAGCTGCTCTGCCTCAAGGCGGCGTGGCTCTTCGACACCGGCCGGCCCTGCGGCAAGGAGGCGAACGCCGCCAAGATGCTCGCGGCGGAGGCGGGCTTCGCCGCCTGCGACGCCGCGCTGCAAACCTTCGGCGGCTTCGGGTACGCGCGCGAGTTCTACGTGGAGCGGCTGTGGCGCGAGGTGCGCCTCTACAAGATCGCGCCGGTGTCGCAGCAGATGGCCCTCAACTACCTCTCCGAGCACGTCCTGGGCCTGCCGCGCTCCTACTGAGAGACGCTACGGGCGGCTGGCGGGCGAGGTGATCTGCACCAGGCCGCCGTCGGTCTCGACCTGGATCGTGGTGTGGTCGATGCCGAAGCGCGCGTGGAGCAGCACGTGGAGGTCGTGGAGCAGGCGATCGCCGCCCGTCCCCGGCTCCACGGTCACGTGGGCGCTCATGGCCTCGCGCCCCGACGTGAGCGTCCAGACGTGGAGGTCGTGCACTCGCCGCACCCCCATCACGCCGCACATGGCCGTCTCGATCTCGGCCAGGTCCAGGTGCGGGGGCACCGCCTCGAGGAGCACGTTGACCGCGTGGGAGAGGAGCGCGAAGGTGCGCGGGAGAATGAGGAGGCCGATGGCCGCGCCGGCCAGCGGGTCGGCGGCGTGCCAGCCGGTGAAGGCGATGACCGCGCCGGCCACGAGCACGGCGCCGGACGAC
>DASTYT010000147.1 GCA_035764725.1 Candidatus Methylomirabilota bacterium
GGCGAGCCGCCGCTCCCTATGTTCTCCCTGGGTTTCCCCTGAGCAGGCCACCGCCCGCCGCGCGATCATTCCACCAGCGGTCAGATCCACTCCCGACCCATGCGGGACCCACAAGGAGGCTCCATGCCGCTGGATGCACAGGCTCTACGTCTGGAGATTCGAAAGGTCTATAGCCAGGTCGCCACCGAACCGAAGAAGGGTTATCACTTCCACACCGGGCGCGACTACGCCGTCGAGCGCCTCGGTTACCGTTGGGAGGATCTGGCCGAGCTACCGGCCACGATCACCGCATCCTTTGCCGGCGTGGGAAATCCGCTCGCCATGGGGCTTCCCCTCCCGGGTGACACGGTGGTGGACATCGGCGCGGGCAGCGGCACGGACACCTTCCTCGCCGCCCGCCACGTGGGGCCCACGGGCCTCGTGCTCGCCGTGGACATGACGCCGGCCATGCTCGCGCTCGGCCACCTGCATGTCGCGCTCACGGGGGTTCGCCAGGTCGAGTACGTCGAGGGCCTCGCGGAGAGCCTTCCGCTGCCCGACGGCGTCGCCGACCTCGTGATCTCCAACGGCGTGATCAACCTCGTCCCCGACAAGGACAAGGCGCTTGCCGAAGCATTCCGGGTGCTGAAGCCCGGGGGCCGGCTGCAGATCTCCGACGTCGTGGTGCACCGTGACATCCCGCCTGCAGCGCGCGAGGACGTCGCGATCTGGACGGCCTGAATCGGAGGCGCTCTCCTGGAAGGAGAGTACCTCGTGAAGATCGCCCGGGCGGGATTCGAGGACGTCGACGTGACGTGGCGCGGCCTGCCGTTTGCGGGGGCCAGCGGCCAGCGAAGGGCCGACAAGTACGAGACGGAGGGTGTAAACATCCGGGCGCGGAAGCCCTGACCCGTCTCGCCGCCGTCTCGCGCTGACCACCTCCGGGGGGAGGGGGTGCCGCCCGTGCTACCATGGCCGCCGGCACACGAACCCCAGGAGGATTCCATGGCAACGAGGCTCATGGCTCGGCTGGCGGTGGTGCTGGCCTTCGGCGCGCTGATGTCGCTTCCGGGACGCGCCGACGCTCAAGAAACCATCCGCATCGGCTGTCCCACCAAGACCTACTTCCCCACCATCCTCGCCATCGTCGCGAAGGAGAAGGGCCTGTTCGAGAAGGAGGGTCTGCGGCCCGAGATCACGATCTATCGCGGCGGCGGGGAGACCTTCGAGGCGATCGCCGCGAACTCGGCGGACCTCGGCACGGTCGCGGTGCCCCTCGTGGCGACGTCCCGGAAGCGGGGCGTGCTCGTGAAGATCATCGGGGGAAGCGGTGATGAGTGGTCGGGCTGGATCCTCGGCGTGAAGACTGCGTCCCCGATCAAGTCGCCCAGGGAGCTGGACGGCAAGAAGGTCGGTATCACCTCCGCCGGCTCCGGTACCGACACGCTGGCCTTGTGGGCCCAGGCTGAGCACAAGGCGACGTTCCAGCGCGTGCCCGTGGGGGGCGGCGGGCTGGTGCCGAATCTGCTCAACGACAACCTGGCCGCCGCGGTGATCTACTCGCCCCTCAGCTATCAGGTCGTGTCGGAGGGCAAGGTGCGCGTCCTCGTCGACTTCGCGACCGCGATGCCGCCGAATCTCATCGGGGGCTGGGCCGCGACCGAGAAGAATCTGAACGAGCGGCGCCCCTTCATCCAGAAGGGGCTCAACGCCCTCTACGGCGCGCTCGAGTACATGCGGAACAACCCCGACTACGCCATCAAGACCATCGCGAGCAACAACGAGCTCCCGATGGAGATCGCCAAGATGGAGTACGAGAAGACCTTTCTCCGGCTCTCGCGCGACGGCAAGATCAGCCAGGCGTCCGTGGAGAAGGCCATGGAGCTGGCGGCGGCGAGTGGCGTGAAGGACATGGCGCCGGCTGCCGAGGTCTTCCTGAACATGCCGATCGCGCCGACCAAGCCGTAGGGTCATGCGGCGGCACGAGCGCCTGGTCGTTGCCGCCGTCGTCCTCGCTCTCGTCGGTCTCTGGGAGGCCATGGTGCGGCTGGGACGGCTCGATGCCGGGGTGGCTCCGGCGCCGAGCACCGTCCTGGCCGCGCTGACCCGGCTGCTCAGTCGCCCCGAGGTGCTGCAGAGCCTCGGGGTGACCGCCTGGGAAGTGCTGGCCGCGTTTCTCCTGGCCGTCCCCCTCGGCCTCCTCCTGGGATTTCTCCTCGCCGAGGTGCCCCTCCTGGGCGCGCTGTTTCGGCCGCTCGTCAACTTCCTCTTCGGTGTTCCCAAGTCCATCTTCCTGCCCGTCTTCATCCTGGTCTTCGGCGTGAGCACCCTGCAGAAGATTGCCTTCGGCGTGTTCACCACGATCTTTGTGCTGATCGTCGGTGGGATTGCGGCGGTGCAGTCGGTGCCCCGCGAGCTGATTCTGGTCAGCCGCGTCTACGGCGCCAGCCGAGGGCAGATCATCCGGGAGATCTACGTGCCCGCGATGGCTCCGATCCTGCTCGAGTCGATCCGGCTCGGCATGGTGTTCAACATCACCGCGATCCTCCTGTGCGAGATCTACGGCGCCCGCGATGGCATCGGGTACCGGATCGCCGCGTGGGGCGAGAACGTGCAGATGCCCCAGCTCTACGCCGCCCTCGTCATCGTCGCCCTGGCCGCGGTGGCCGTGAACGAGGTGCTGCGCGCGGTCGAGGGGCGTCTGGCCGCGTGGCGAGATCGCTCGTGACGCGGCCCCTCGTCGCCATCCGGGGCGTGTCACAGCACTTCGGGGCCGACGGCGCCCGGGTCCCCGCGCTCGAATCGATCGATCTCGACATCCCCGATGGACAGTTCACCGCGGTGGTGGGCCCCAGCGGCTGCGGCAAGTCCACGCTGCTCTCGCTCATCGCCGGGCTCCGGCTGCCCTCGAGCGGCACCGTGCTCTGCGACGGCGAGCGGATCACCGGCCCGATGCCGCGGAAGGTGGGCATGATCTTCCAGGAAGCCAATCTGCTCCCCTGGCTCTCCGCGATCGACAACGTGGCGTTCCCGCTCAAGCTCAGACACGTGGCGAAGGCCGAGCGCCTCGACGCGGCCCGCCGCATGCTGGATCTCACCGGCCTCCGCGGCTTCGAGGACCGCCTCCCGCACCAGCTCTCGGGCGGCATGAAGCAGCGGGTGGCGATCGCCCGCGGCCTCGTCCAGAACCCCGCGGTGCTGCTCATGGACGAGCCATTCGCCTCGCTGGACGAGCAGACGCGTATGGTGCTGGGCGACGAGCTGTTGCGCATCTGGTCCGAGACGCGCAAGACCGTGCTGTTCGTGACCCACAGTCTGAACGAAGCGGTGTACCTCGCCGACCGGGTCGTCGTGCTGAGCGCGCGGCCCGGGCGCCTTGTCGACGACATCGTCGTGGACTTGCCGCGCCCCCGCAGCTTTGCGCTGACCGCGGAGGAGCGCTTCGGGGCGCTGAAGGACCGCATCTGGCAGCACATCAAGAACGCGGAGCGACGATGACCTGGGCCGAGCGGCACGTGCGACTCTGCCAGGTCGTGCTCTACCTCGGGATCCTCGCCGCCTGGGAGATCCTGCCGCGCGCCGGGCTCGTCCCCCGCCTCTTCGTTCCGCCGCTCAGTGAGGCGCTCGGGAGGCTCGTCAGCAGCCATCGGGAATATTTGGGCAGCCTGCCCACCACGTTCGGCGAGATCCTGGCCGCCTACGCGATCGCGTGTGGCGGCGGCATCCTGCTCGGCCAGCTCGTCGGGTCTTCGGCGAGAGGTCGACGTATGGTGCTGCCCGTTCTCCGCAGCGTCTACGCGGTGCCCCTGGTGGTGCTCTACCCGGCGATGATGGTGTGGTTCGGTCTGGGCTCCGAGTCGAAGATCGCCTTCGCCGCGATCTACGCGGTGATCCCGACCATGCTGACGGCGGTCGCGGGCGTGGCGGCGCTGACGCCGGCGCTCGGCGAGACGGCGCGCGCGTTCGGGGCGACCCGCGTCCAGCAAATCCTCTACATCGCGCTGCCCGCAAGCCTGCCCTCCATCGTGGCCGCCCTCCGTCTCGGCGGCGCGCTGGTGATCGTCGGCGTGATCGTCGCGCAGATGCTGGGGGCCGCCGACGGCCTCGGCTATCTCATCACGCGGCATCGCACCCTGCTCGACAGCCCGGGCGTCTATGCGGGCATCGTGCTCGTCCTCGCGATCACCGGGCTGCACGAGCTGGTGCTTCGGCGCCTGGAGCGGAAAGTGGCGGCGTATCGTGGGGAAGGCGACTAGGCGGGAGGGATCCGGTGACGGTCGCATCCGCGCTCATCATGCTCGCGTGCCTCGTGTTCGGGTTGCTCGCGGGCGGCATGCTCGTGATCGGCGTCGCCTTCGTGAGCTTCTGGAAAAGCCTCTCGCCCGCCGAGTTCCAGGCCTGGTTCGCCGCCTATGCCCACCTCATCGGCCGGCTGATGATCCCGCTGGGGAGCGCGAGCGTCGCCGGCACGCTGGCCGCGCTCGTCGCCGCCCGGGCGGGCCCGGTGACGCGTGGTCGCTGGCTCCTCATCGCGACGCTCTCGGCGATCGGGGTGATGGTGACCTATCCGATCTTCTTCGCGACCACCAACGCCTTGTTCGAGCGCGGCGGCCTGTCGGATCCCGATGTGCGGTCGCTGCTCGCCCGGTGGGCGACGTGGCACTGGGTCCGGACCGCCCTCGGGATCGTGGGCTTCGGCGCGGCGCTGCGCGCCCTTCATCTGTCATGACGCGCTCGGCGTTCCGGACGCGTTATCCTACGCGTGGCCATGGTGACCCGTTCCCGGCGCGCCCCTGATCCGACCGAGCAGGCCCGGCGGACCGGCGTCCGCCTCGTACGCTTCCTCTACACCGACAACGGCGGCATCACCCGCGGGAAGGCCACGCATGTGGACGGACTCGCGAGCCGGCTGACCGATGGCATCGGGCTCACCGTGGCCATGCAGGCGATGAACATGCTGGACCAGCTCCAGGCCGTCGAGGGCCTCGGCCCGGTCGGCGAGATCCGACTGGTTCCCGATCCGCAGACCTTCACCGTGCTGCCGTACGCGCCGCACGCCGCGGCCATGACGAGCGACATGCGCACGCTGGAGGGTGCGCCGTGGGAGGCGTGCCCGCGGGCCTTCCTCAAGCGCCAGATCTCGGCGTGCGGCGCGGCGGGGTTCAGCGTGCGCGCGGCCTTCGAGTGCGAGTTCACGCTGGCCGCCAAGCAGGCGGACGGCGCCTTCGCCCCGCTCGACGAGAGCCTCTGCTTCTCCACCGTCGGCATGACGACGGCGGCGCCCGTCATGGACGACATCGTGGCGGCGCTCGAAGCCCAGCGCATTCCCGTCGAGCAGTACTATCCCGAGCTGGGCCATGGCCAGCAGGAGCTCTCCATCGGCCACGCCCCGGCGCTCGCGGCGGCCGACCGCCAGGTCTTCTATCGCGAGACCGTACGCGCCGTGGCGCACCGTCACGGGCTCTGGGCGTCGCTCGCGCCCAAGCCTTTCGTCGATCAGGCTGGCAATGGCGCCCACATCCACTGGAGCCTGTGGGATGCGGCAGGACGGCGGTCGCGGATGTACGACCCGCGGGGCCGCTACGGGGTGAGCGCGCTGGGCTATCACTTCATCGCGGGCGTGCTCGATCATCTGCCGGCGCTGCTTGCGCTGACCTGTCCCAGCGTCAACTCGTATCGCCGGCTCCAGCCGCATTTCTGGAGCTCGGCCTACACGGCGTGGGGACCCGACAACCGGGAGGCGGCGGTGCGAGTGCCCTCGACGTATCCCTCCGACCGCGCCGGCTCGACCAATGCCGAGCTCAAGGCGTCGGATTCATCGTCGAATCCGTACCTCGCGCTGGGCGGATTGCTCGCGGCCGGGCTCGATGGTGTCACCCGCGGGCTCGAGGCGGGGGAGCCCGTGCTCCTCGATCCCGGTACCCTCTCCGAGCGCGAGCGGCAGAAGCGCGGGATCCAGCGCTACCCGACCACGCTCGATGCGGCGCTCGGTTGCCTGGAGCGAGATGCCGTGCTCATGTCGGCCCTCGGTCCGACCCTGGCGCGCGCGTATCTCGCCGTGAAGCGCTCGGAGGCGGCGGCGTTCGGCCGTGAGGACGCCGCGTTCGAGACGAAGCACCACTTCTGGAAGTTCTGAGGTGGACCTCGGGACCGTCCCGATCCTGGATCAGCACTGCCATGCGCTGCTGCGCGATGGGAAGATCGACGGCGCCGCCGCGTACGCGCGATTCTTCACGGAGAGCGGCGACCCGACGGTGCACGCGCGCCACGCGCACGAGACGGTCTTCTACCGCTGGGCCATCCGGGAGCTTGCCGCGCTCTTCGGCTGTGCGCCGAGCACCGAGGCGGTGCTCGCCGCGCGGGGCGGCATGTCCCCCGACGCGCTGGCGCGTCGGCTGCTCGGCGAGGCCAACATCGCGCTGCTGCTCGTCGATCACGGCTACCAGACCGCGGCGACGTGGCCGCCCGCGGAGATGGCGGCGCGGGTCCCCCCTCGTGTCCTGCCCATTCTGCGGCTCGAGACGCTCGCGCAGGCCCTGATCGTCCGGCACGAGACGTTCGACGCCGTGATCGAGGCCTATTCGGCGATCGTCGAGCGAGCGCGCGCAGACGGCTTCATCGGACTCAAGAGCATCATCGCCTACCGGACGGGGCTCGCGGTGAGCGAGACGTCACGGGACGACGCCATTGCGGCGTTCGGCCCCGTCAAGGCGCGCGCCCGCCGTGACGGCCGGGTGCGCCTTGCCGTCAAGCCGCTCAACGACTACCTCCTGCTGCGCGCCCTCGAAATCGCCGCGCGCCAGGCCCTGCCCCTGCAGATCCACACCGGCTTCGGCGATGCCGATCTCGACCTCCGCGAGGCGAATCCGCTGCACCTGCGCCCGCTGCTCGAGAGCGGGCGGTACGCGAGCGTGCCGTTCGTGCTCCTGCACGCGAGCTATCCCTATGTCCGCGAGCTCGGCTACCTGGCGGCCATGTACCCCAACGTCCACGCCGACGTGGGGCTGGCCATTCCCCATCTCGCCGCCGAGGTGCCCGCCATGCTGCGTCAGCTCCTGGGCCTCGCCCCGACCACCAAGGTGGTGTACTCGAGCGACGCGTCGCAGATCCCCGAGCTCTACTGGCTGGCCGCGCGCTGGGGGCGTCGTGGGCTTGCGACGGTGCTCGATGAGCTGGTGGCGCTCGGCGCTCTCGATAGCCGCGAGGCTCTCATGGTGGCGCAGCGTGTGCTCGGGGCCAACGCGGCGAGAATCTACGGGCTGCCCTGGCCCTAGCCCCCTCGCGGCGAGCGGAGAGCCTGATCACGGCTGACCCTCCTGTAGCCTGTAGGTATGGCCTCCACCGGCGCCGGCGGTCCGCCCGTCCTGAGGGACCGCGCGTTCCTGCTCCTCCTGATCCTCGTGTCGGTGGCCTTCGCGTGGATACTCTGGCCGCTCTACGGCGCGATTCTCTGGGGGACGATCCTGGCGGTCGTATCCGCCCCGCTGAACCGGTGGCTGACGGGGCGATTCGGCGGCCGCCGGACCGCCGCCGCTCTGGTGACGCTCGTGCTGGTCGTGGTCATCGTCATCCTGCCCGTGACCGTCATCGGCGGGCTCCTCGTTGAGCAGGCGGCCGACGTCTACACGCGGGTGAAATCGGGTGAGCTGAATCCGGCGCAGCACTTCGAGCGCATCGTCCACACGCTGCCCGGATGGGCGGTACGACTGCTGGAGCGCTTCGACCTCGCCGAGCTGACCGCCGTGCAGCATCGGATCTCCGAAGGGTTGCTGGGCGGCAGCCAGTTCGTTGCCACGCAGGCCCTGAGTGTCGGGCAGCGCACATTCGACGTCGTGGTCAGCTTCTTCGTCATGCTCTATCTCCTGTTCTTCCTGCTGCGCGACGGGGACGACCTGGTGCGGCGCATCCGCGCGGCGGTGCCGCTGAGCGCCGAGCATCAGGGCGCGCTCGGCGAGAACTTCACCCTGGTGATTCGCGCCACCGTCAAGGGCACCGTCGTGGTGGCGCTCGCGCAGGGCGTGCTCGGCGGGCTCATGTTCTGGCTGCTCGGCATCCGGGGCGCGCTGCTGTGGGCCGTGGTCATGGCGTTGCTCTCGCTGCTCCCCGGCGTCGGGACCGCCCTCGTGTGGGTGCCGGTGGCGGTCTACTTCCTGGTGACCGGCGCCGTGTGGTCAGGCCTCCTGCTGATCGGCTACGGCGTCCTCGTGATCGGCCTGGTGGACAATGTGTTGCGCCCGGTGCTGGTGGGCAAGGACACCCGCATACCGGACTACGTGGTGCTGATTTCCACGCTGGGCGGCCTCGCCGTCTTCGGCGCGAACGGGATCGTCGTGGGACCCATCATCGCCGCCCTGTTTCTGGCCGCTTGGGACATCGCCTCGACCTCCCGGCCTCGGTGACCCGCCGGGTGAGGCGTCTTCTGCCCTTCGTGGCGCTCTACGCGCTCATGTACGGCGCCTTCGGGGTCTCCTCGCCGTTCATGCCCGCGTTCTTCGAGGCGCGTGGCCTGACCGCGGGAGAGCTCGGCTTCCTGTTCGGCGCCGGGACGGCGATTCGCCTCGTCTCCGGCCCGCTATGCGGCCGCCTTGCCGATCTCACGGGGGCCCTCCGCGAGGTGCTCGCGGTCTGTGCGCTCCTCGCGGCCGCAGTGGCGCTGGCACTCCTCGTGGGCGCCGGCTTTCCCGCCCTGCTCGCCATCAGCCTGCTCCACGCGGCGGCGCTGGCGCCGATCACCACCTTGGGTGACGCGTTGACCCTGCGCGCGGCGTTCGAGACTCGGGGCGGCGCCGCCTTCGAGTACGGCTGGGTGCGCGGGACGGGCTCCGGCGTCTTCATCCTGGGCACGCTGCTGAGCGGCCAGGTCGTCGGCGCCTGGGGGCTCGGTTCCATCCTCTGGTTGCACGCGCTACAGCTGGCGCTGGCCGCCGGTGTGGTCCTGCTCGTCCCGGCGCCGGCACCGCCTGCGCACCGGGAAGGCCAGCGCGCGCCCCCGCGAACGGACGACGTGCGCTTCCTGCTGCGGATCCCCGAGTTCCAGCGGGTCCTCATCGTGTCCACGCTCGTGCTGGGCAGCCATGCGATGCACGACACGTTCGCGGTCATCCGATGGTCCGGCGCGGGCGTCAGCCCGGCATTGGTCAGCGTACTCTGGTCGGAAGCGGTGGCGGCCGAGGTACTCGTGTTCTTCCTCGTCGGCCCCGCGCTGGTGACGCGGCTGGGCGCCCGGGGCGTCATGGCGCTCGCGGCAACCGCCGGCCTTGTCCGCTGGCTGGTCGTGGGATCCACCACGGCGGTGGCCGTGCTGGCCGTGGTGCAGCCGCTCCACGGCCTCACGTTCGCCGCCCTCCACCTGGCGTGCATGCGCGTGATCGGGGCCGCCGTCCCGCCCGGCCTGGCCGCCACCGCCCAGGCGACGTATGCTCTAGGCGCCGCGGGCGCGAGCGCCGCGTTGATGCTCGTCTCCGGCGCGCTCTATGCGCGCCTGGGCGCCCAGGCCTTTCTCGTCATGGCGCTGCTCTGCGCCCTCGCGATTCCGCCGGCGGCCTCACGCTGGCGGAGGGGAGGTGGACCATGTCTCGGCTGATCGCGTTGATGTGCTGGATGGTCCTCGGCGCCGGGCTCGCGCCGGTGCTTGCGCAGCCGGCCCGCGATGACAAGACACTGCAAGGGACCTGGACGGCGACATGAGCGGAGCGTGACGGCAAGGCCGCCGATGATGTGATCGGCAATCGGCTGTCCTTGACTGCCAATCGATTCCAGATCCACTCCAAGGACGGGACGCACCTCTACGCGGCCGCCGGCTTCGTAGGCAGCGACTTTCAGAAGATGGTCGAGACGCAGGCGCCGCTCGGGCAGATGGGGCAGCCGGACGACATCGTGCCGACTGCCGTGTACCTGGCGTCGTCCGACTCCAAGTACATGACGGGGGAGACGCTGCTGGTGGCCGATGGCTTGAGATAGTCGGGACGGGCACCTGCCGCAGATGCCGTCACTGGTGGCGCCGAGGGAGCCGTCGCGCCGCCGAGGGCAGGTCGCGCGCGATCTGCGCCCGGTAGGCGGCGTCCTTGTAGAGCGTCGCGAGGGTCGGCACGTTGAAGCACGCTCGGTGAAGCTCCTCGGCCCCGCCCCCGAGGAGCAGGGTCATCAGGCCGATGTGGACGAGCTCTGTCGCCTGCTCCCCGAGCATGTGGACGCCCAGCAGCTTCATGTCCTCGCGCCGAAACAGCAGCTTCAGGAGCCCGGCGCGGTCGCCGATGATGGCGCCGCGCGCGTTGTCCGCGTAGCGGGCACGTCCCACCACGTAGTCGACGCCCTGCGTGCGCAGCTCTTCTTCGGTGGCGCCGACCGTGCTTACTTCTGGGATCGTGTAGATCCCGTTGGGGAAAAGAGGGTCCACCGCCTCCTTCAGGCGGTGGCCGAAGGCGGTGGACACCGCGAGGCGCGCCTGCTCGGCGCTCACGGAGGCCAGCGCGGGGAAGCCGACCACGTCGCCGGCGGCGAGGATGTTCGGAACCCGCGTCCGGAAGTGCGCATCGACGTGGAGATGGCCCCGCTCGTCGGTGGAGAGGCCCGCGGCCTCCAGCCGGAGATCCTCGACGACCGCGCGACGTCCAGCCGCCACCAGCACGGCGTCGACGCGGAGCGACGCGCCCGAGGACAGCGTGAGCCGGATGGGTCCGCGCACGGGCGCCTGACACGCCGTCACGCGCTCGCGCCAGCGAAACCGAATGCCGAGCGCGGTCATGGCCCGCGTGAGCTCGCGCGCGATCTCGCGGTCGAGAAACGAGAGCAGGGCCGCACGCCCGTCGACGAGATCCACCTTCGCGCCGAGCGCGGCGAACATCGACGCATACTCGCTGCCGATGACGCCGGCGCCGATGACGGCAAGCCGTCGAGGCAGCCGCTCGAGCTCGAGGATCTCGTCCGAATCCCAGACTTGCGGGTGCTCGAACGGAAACTCGCGCGGCCGTGCGGGCCGGCTGCCGGTCGCGATCAGGACGAAGCGCGCGCGTAGCTGGCGCGGCCGGCCCTTCGAGGGCGATGTCGGCACGACCTCGACGCGGTCGGTCGCGAGGAAGCGCGCCAATCCCCTGATTCGCGTGATGCCCAGGCGGGCGAGCCGCTCCGCGACGTTCGCGCGCGCCGTCGCCTTGACGTGGCGCTCGTGGTAGAGGAAGTCGGCGACGCGCGCCCCCCGGCGCAGGGAGAGGTCGACCCCGTACAGATTGCGGCTGCGGTGACCCGACAGCGCCAGCGCCGTCTCCCGCAGGGTCTTGCTGGGAATGGTGCCGGTATTGATGAGGGCGCCCCCCAGGGCCGATGACCGCTCGACGAGCGCGACCTTGGCCCCGAGAACGCCGCCCGCGATGGCGCCGGCGAGCCCCGCGGGCCCGGCCCCGATGACCACGAGGTCGAATGCGTCTCGCGCCGACCCCGCGTCTCCCTCGAGCCCGCTCGGGTGGCTCAGAAGTCCATGTCCAGCACGATCCGGTATCGGGCTTTGCCCGATTCGAGCCGGGCAAAGGCCTCGTTGATCCGGCTCATGGGGAAGTGCTCGGTTTGCGGCGCGATCCGGTGGCGGGCCGCGAAGTCCAGCATGGTCGCGATGCCCACCGGCGAGCCGGTGGGCGAGCCGGACACCGCCCGCTGCTGGAGAACGAGCGAGAAGGCCGACACCGGAATGGGCTCCACCATCAACCCGACCACGTGGAGCCGACCGTTCGGCGCGACCGTCCCGATCATCGCGTTCCAGTCGATCGGCGCGCTGACGGTGCTGATCAAGAGATCGAGGCTGCCGCCGAGCTTCTTGATCGCCGCCGAGTCCTTGCTCGAGACGACGTGACGCGCGCCGAAGCTCTTCGCCTCGTCGAACTTGCTCTCGCTCGACGTGAACGCCGTCACGTCGCAGCCATACGCGGCGGCGAACTTCAGGGCCATGTGCCCGAGGCCGCCGATGCCGATGACGCCGACGCGATCCACGGGCTTGGCGTGCGCGACGAGCGGCGAGAACACGGTGATGCCGCCGCAGAGCAGCGGCCCGGCGTCGGCGAGGTCGAGGCCGTCGGGCAGCGGAATGGCCCAGGCCCAGTGGCAGCGGATGTGGGAGGCGAAGCCGCCCCGGTGGCCCACGATGGTGAGCTGCGCCTGCGGGCAGAGGTGCTGGCGACCGGAGAGGCACTGGCGGCAATGCATGCAGCTGCCCGAGAACCAGCCGACGCCGACCTGCTGGCCGACGGCGACGCCCTTGGCGCTCGAGCCGACGGTGGTGACGCGGCCCACGACCTCGTGGCCGAGCGTGGCCGGGAATTGCGAGATGCCGAATTCATCGTTGAAGATCGACAGATCGGAGTGACACAGCCCACAGTGCTCGACCGCGACCTCCACCTCCTCGGTCCCGAGAGGACCCGGCTCGACGGTGGTGAACGCCATCGGCTGCTTCGCCGCCTTCGCGACCCACGCCTTGCAGATCATCGCGAACCCTCCTGCGCGTGCCATGTGAGTGTAAGCCCCGCCAGACGGGGGCGCAACGAACGCGACGCGCGTCAACGAGTGCCGGCTCCCGGCGGCGACGCGACCGCGTCTTCTCGACGGAGTGACCCTTCAGCGAAGAGCTCGATCAGGACCGGCAACACGAGAACGGCCGCGAGAAGGCTCGCGGTGGAGCCGACGCTGAGCAGAAGCCCGAGTGTAAACATGCCGTGGTGGTGGGCCACCAGCAAGCTCCCAAAGCCGGCGATGGTCGTGAGCCAGCTCAGCACGACCCCCAGGACCACGCTTCGGGGGAACCGCGGGCCACCGCGGTCGACGGCCTCGAGGTATCGCACATAGATGTTGAGGCCGTATTCGGCGGCGGTGCCCACGATGAGCGGGAGCGCCCACACGTTGGCGAGGTTGAACTCGAGCTTGAGCAACCGCATGACGCCGAGGGTCCACAGGGCGCCCAGGCCCACCGGAGCGAGGGCGAGGGTGGTGCCCCGCACGGATCTCAGAATGGCGAACGTGATCGCGGCGACGAGCAGGAGCGCATAGGGCGTGCCCTCGAAGTATCCGCGCTCGATGAGGTGAGTCGCCTCGAAGTTCGTGACCGGGGGCCCGGTGACGTCGGGATCGACCGCGCGCAGGTCCTCGATGAAGCGGCGCGCCCCGACCTCCTGCCAGATGTCGACGCCGGGGTGGATGCGAAGCAAGAATCGGCCGCTGTGGCCGACATACCGCCCCCGAAGCTCGGGCGGCGCCTCGCCGTCATGCACCGGCTTGGGATCGAGATTCTGCTGGAAGCGCTCGATCTTGCCCTTGAAATCCGTGTAAAGCTCGCCTTGCAAGCGCCGCAGACCGTCGAGGGCATCCGGTCCCATCCCCTCCATCCGGGCAAGGGTACGATCCACCCCTTCGTACAGCCGTTGCACGGAGGTGCGCGCGGCGGGATCGGTGATGCTCTCAAGGGTCAAACCGAGGCGGCGTCGCAGCACCAGGAGCGCGGCCCGGAGCGCGTCCCCATCGAGGACGGCCGGCGGCGCCGCCACCCGGATCGCGGCCACGAGCGGAGCGAATTGGTGGATGAGGCGCACCTTCTCGGATTGCGCGTCGGGCACCAGCCGCAGCACACTCTCCACCTCGGAGACCGACGGCAGACGAGCGAAGGCCTCCTGCTTGCGGCGCAGCTCGTCCAAGCTCTGCGCGGTGGCCAGCGCGGTGAAACCCGAGTGCCCAGCGCTCGCGAGGATGCGCTGCTCCCAGATGACCGACTCCACGTCCGCCGCCTGGAGCCTCAACGTGTTGAAGTCGAAGGTCACGCCGCGAATGCCCCACGCCCCGATCGCGCTCAGCGCGCCCGCCGCGATCAGGGTCGTCCAGCGGTACGTGCGGAGACGGGCCAGCCATTCCGCCATCGAGCGACCACCTCGGAGCGGAGGCGAGAAAGACGACGCCGCGCGCGCCCTTGGCCGCTGGCGCTCGAGCGCGAGCAGGGCGGGGAAGAAGGTCAGCATCGAGACGAAGGCCATGAGAATGGCGATGGCCGAGACGATCCCGAACTCTCGAATACCCTGGAAATCGGTGAACACGAGCACGAGGAAGGTCCCCGCCGCCGTGAGGGCGCCCAGCAGCATGCCGGGGCCGGTGCGGCAGGCCGTACGCTCGAGCGCCTGCGCGATCGGGGCGCCGAGCGCACACTCCTCCTGGTAACGGTAGAGAAAGTAGATCCCGTAGTCGATGCCGATGCCGATCACGAGCGAGATGAACATGATCGAGAAGACGGTGAGGTGGCCGACGAACAGGGTGATCAAACCGAGCGCCCAGAGAAGGCTCGACGCGAGGGTGGCCAGCATGAGGAGGGGGGCGCCGGTCCGGCGGTACGCGAGGAGCAAGAAGACCAGGACGAGCGTCGCCGCCAGCGCGGTGGCGACCGTGCTATCGCGGAGAGCGGTCCCCATCTCGTCGTCCGCGATGGTGGGGCCACCGGTGACGCCCGCGCGCACCTCAGGAAACTCTGGCGTGAGGGTTCGGATCGCCCTGCGGATCGTCTCGATGCGCCCGCGGTTGTTGGTGAAGGCGCTCTCGTCCACGTGCTCCTCGACGAAGACGAAGAGCATCCGCTTGTCCGAAGAGAAGAAATAGTCTCCGTCAGGGTCGTCCAGGCTGCCGAGCGTGAAGCCCGCGCTCCAGGGTGAGGCGTACGGCGCATCCTTGTCGAGGCGTCCGCCGATCTGGCCTACCACCGCGGCGAGGAAGCGGAGGTCGGTCTTGCCGTCGTCCCCGAGTCCGAGGTCGAGGAAGCCGAGCGCCATCGCGTTGGCGAACTGCAGGTTGAGGTCTTCGACGAGTCCCACCAGCGTCGGGCGCGCGGCGTAGCTCGTGATGAGCTCGTCGTAGTCGAAGAGTCGATCGCGCAATCGGACGAGGTCATCGGACGGCAGATAGAGGAGGCCGCGCCCGTCGAAGAAGCGTGGGTCGATGCGGTAGGTGATGCGCGACGTCAGGCCCTCGCGCCGGAGAACTTCCACCAGGCGGTCGGCGTATCGCTTGGCTCGTGACGTTCGGGGCGACTCGACGGCGACGATGATGTCATCGAGCTCCTCGAAATCCTGGGTGTACTGATTGAGGAGTACCACGTAGCGAGCACGCTGAGGCAGGAGCCTGAGGGGAGAGGCGAGAAAGTCGAGCGCCCACAGTGTGTAGAGGCTGGCGCCTACCGCCAGAAGGAGCGAGGCCGCCACCGTCAACCACGGCCTCCGGACGCTCGCGCGCACGACCGCGGCGAGGAGGCGGCCCAGCCGTCCGTCCACGGTCAGCGCCGCTCCGCGAGGCGATGGCCGTTACGCCGCGGCAACCGGGTGATGATGCCGAGGGCGATCCGTGCCATGCGCGGGGCGAACCGGGGCGCGAGGAGCCGTCGATCGAACTCGGCCAGGCGTCGCGTGTTCTCCTCGAGACATGCGGCCAGCACTACTCCGGGAGTGAGATTGTCGACGAAGGCATCGGCGCCGGTGACGATGAAGTCTTTCCCTTCGTCGGTCTCCTTCGAGAACGCCAGTCCCGCCAGCTTGCGCACGGCGCGCAGGTAATGTTGGAGCGCCTTCGGCTGACGGAAGGCCCGCGAGAGCACCCCGCGGCGGGCCTGACGGTACGCGAACCAGTTCAGGAAGAACACGATGTGGCTCGCTTCCTCCTGCATGACCCGATCGAAGATCTCGAAGAGGGCCTCGGGGACGAGCAGATGCTCGCGCGCGAGCTTGAACAGGCCGAACGCCCCAAAGGAGTCGAGGCATTCCTCGAACCCGAAGTCGATGAACGCCTCCACCGCGTCGTCGGGGACCTCGACGTGAATCTCGTCGGCGTGGAGGGCGTAGCGCTCGATCATGTGCCGGATGATGCGCGCGTGGCGCGCCTCCTCGAACGCCTGGAGCTCGAGCGCCCGGCGCACCATGGGGTCGGGCTCCAGCGCCGCGCATGCGCTGATCATCGGCCCGGCGTCCTCCTCCGCCTGGAGCGCATGCGTCCAGAAGGGCAGCCCGCGCAGCAGCGCCAGCGTCTCCCCGTCCAGCGCCGGCCATCCGAGCTCCGCAGGCTCGTAAGGCCGGTGATGGTCGAAGAACGTCCCGCAGAAGAGGCGCTTGTGCGCCTCCGATCCGATCTTCACCGCTCCGCCCCCTGCAGAAACCGCTCGCGATACGGTCGATACCGCGCCCGCTCCTCCTCGGGATCGAGGCCGAACTGCGCCAGCGAGTACTCGTGCGCGCCATGCTTGTCCTTCGGGGTCTCGGCCAGGTACCGCTGCATCCGCTCCTCGGTGCTCGAGGTGAGCGACATGGCAAACCGGTCATAGATCGTCCGCACGGTGCCCAGCGGATCCTTCACGAGGTCGCGGTATCGAACGTCGAAGAGCCGTTCGGGCGGCGCGCACCCGTCGTCGCGGGCGGCGAGGCCGGCCCGGATCTCGTCCGCGGTCAGCTCGGTCACTTCGCGCCCGACCTGGGCCGGGTCCACCCCATTGCTGAACGTCCGGCGAAGGACGGTGTGGAGGCTCGCCTCGGATGCCAGCACCTCGAGCGGCTCCCGGTGCGTCATGATCACGCGGACGTCCGGATACACCGCGCACAGCTCCCTCAGCGCCGGCAGATGGGCGGGCGCCTTGAGAATCCAGCGCGTCCCGGGATAGCGCCACTGGAGCTGTTGAAGAAAGCGCCGGTGCAGCTCATAGGCCGGGCGGAGATCCTGTCCCCGAACCCACGTCTGGTACGAGGGCACGGTGTACATGGAGCAGAACTGGGAGCTGAGGAAGGAATGGCTGAGGATGACGGTGCATTCCTCGGGTAGTCGCGCGCCCACGCGATGGATCCGGCGGAATTCCGGGACGAGCCGGTGGAACCAACGGAGCTGCCTCTCGGTCTTTGCGATCCGGGCATCGTGCTCGTAGCTCGCGCGCTCCGGCGGCGGCGACGGGCTCAGCATCTCCCAGGTCTGGGGGACGCGATTCGCGGGATCCTGCGCGAGGAGACCGTGCAGGAGCGTCGAGCCGCTACGTGGCAATCCCGTGATGACGATCGGGCGGCGAATCTCCTGTGTCGCGATACCGGGACACCGACGCCGATCCGCTTCGAGCTGGAGCCGATTGGCGAGATGACCGACGATCGCCTCGCGGGCGGCGATGCGCCCCAGGAGGTTCAAATGCGCTTCCGTCGCCAGCGCGCGCACGAGCCGGTGGAGGCCCTCCGAGAACGTCATGTCTTCGAACTCGTGCCCCCCGCCGCGGCGTCTCCCGACGGCCAGCAGCTCGCGCACGTCGAGCTCGGCGAATCGACGGGCCGGCCGTTCCATCAAGCGCAGAGCCCGCTGGATGACCTGACGGGCGATCACGTCCGAGAGCTCGGCGGCGCGCATCACGTCAGCAGGCGGGGGACGCGGCGTGGCTCGCCGGACGGTTCTTCCGCTCGCGCAAGAATTCGAAGAACTCGAGGCCCTCACGGAGACGACGCCGCATCACCGTTGGGCTCTTGACCATCTCCCACATGATCTCGGCGATCTTGCTCGGCCGAAAGAAGAACGCGCGGTAGAGCTGCTCCTGCATCTCGAAGATGTCGCGATGGGAGAGATGCGGGTACTCGATCGAGGTGACCTGGAAGCCGTTCTGGCCGACGAGCTCGCCGGACGCGTCCCGCAGCCAGCCTTCTCGCCGGGCCTGATCGTAGAGATAGGTGCCGGGCAGCGCGGCGGGGAGCGACACCTGGATGGTGTGGGGATTGATCTCCTTGACGAACTGGATGGTCTCCCGGATCGTCTCCTTCGTCTCGCCGGGGAGGCCGACGATGAAGGTGCCGTGCATCTTGATTCCCAGCGCGTGACAGTTCGCGGCGAACTGGCGGGCCCACTCGACTTTCATCCCCTTCTTGATGTTGTTGAGGATCTCCTGGCTCCCGGTCTCGAAGCCCACGGTGAGCAGCCGGAGGCCGTTCTCCTTCAGCACCTTGAGGGTCTCGAGGGGCACGTTGACCTTGGCGTTGGTGCTCCAGGTCATCCCGTTCGGCACGAGGACCTCACCGAGGCCGCGCGCGAGGTCTTCCACCCAGGGACGGGCATCCGTGAGGGTGTCGTCGTCGAAGAAGACCTCGCGGATCTGCGGAAAGTATTCGGTCGCGCGCTTCACCTCGCCGACCACGTTCGGCGCGCTGCGCACCCGGTACGTGTGGCCGCCGACCGTGTAGGGCCACAGACAGAACGTGCAGCGCGAGCGGCAGCCGCGACCCGCGTAGAGCGAGACGAAGGGGTAGAGGGCTTCTCCGACCTCGTAGTCCTCGATGCGGAGGTCGCGGCGATACACGTCGACGACCCAGGGCAGCGCCTCCATGTTCGTGAGGGCGCGGTCGCGCGTGTGCGCGATGTCACCGCTCGGTGTGCGATAGCTCAGGCCGTCGATGCGATCCAGGGGGCGGCCCTCGGCCACCTCCTTGCACGTATGGTCGAACTCGAAGCGTGTCACGAAGTCGATCGCTGGCGAGGCTTTCAACGCCTGCTCCGGCTGGACGGCGACGTGCGGACCGACGAAGCCGATGGTCAAGGCCCGATTGGCGTCCTTGAGGGCCTCCGCCGTCTTGAGGTCGGCACGGAACGAGGGCGTGCTGGTGTGGATGAAGCAGAGCTCGAACTCCGTCGCCTCACGCAGAACGGAGTCGAGCGGCAGGTTAGCGGCCGGCGCATCGATGAGCTTGCTTTCCGGCACCAGCGCGGCGGGCTGGGCGAGCCAGGTCGGATACCAGAACGAACGGACTTCGCGCCGGGCCTGATACCGTGAGCCCGCGCCGCCGTCGAAGCCTTCGAAGGACGGCGGATTCAGGAACAACGCTCGCTTCATGGATGGCCTCCTTGCTGGACCACGGACTCGCCGGCCGCCGCGGCGAAGGACGTGAGGCGGATCCCGGCTCGATCGAGGGCGACCCGCACCGCCGGACTCAGGAGCGCGGCGAGCTCGTCTGCGGACGAGGGCGCGAGGGCCCCGTCCGGGGAAGTGGACGGGCGCATCGCGGGGTGACAGTAGATCTCGGTGAGGCCGGGACCGATTTTCGGCACGATGCGGAGCCAGGCCGCTTCGGTCAGTGCGCCCGTGTCGTGGAGCCCGAAGAGCGCGTCGTTCGTCACGATCCCCGCGCCGCGTAGACGACGTCGAGCTCGCAGAGCCCAGGGCGCCATGGTTGCCGCGAGCAGGGCCTGCCGGTGTGGCGGCACGGCGGCCTCCCACGGCACCCGCACCGCGACGGGACGGTACCGACGCGCCAGCTCGACGACGATGCTCAGGACCGAAGGATGAAGGTGAAAGTGATGGTGCGCGTTCACGTGGTCCAGGGGGAGGCCGGTGCTCAGAAGGGCCTCCATCTGGGCCTCGCACTCCGCCCGAGCCTGCTGTCGTGCTCGCGCCGAGACGGCGAGCCGCACCGCGAGCCGGCCCAGGCCGGGCCGGAAGGCGCCCTGCGCATCCACGAGGTCGGGAACGCGCTCCGGCGGGAGAACGGGCCGTCCGTCCACCAAGGTGAGATGCAGACCCACGGGCAGCCCATCCGCCTTGGCGATGGCCACCGCGTCGGCGGCGGCCGGCGCGCCCATCATGAGGCTCGCGCAGGTCAGGATGCCGTCGCGGTGGGCACGTCGGACCGCCTCGTTGACGGCCGGGCTCAGACCGAAATCGTCGGCCGTCACGACCAGGCGCTTCATACCTCGATCAGGCTCTTGCCGTTCAGCGCGAAGACACGGCCTCGCCAGTACACCTTCCGCCCCACGAAGCTCGCCAACCAGACCAGTAGGCCGGCGGCGTCTCGGAGCGGCAGCAGCCACAGGCGGCGAATGCCCTCTCGGTCTCCGAGCAGGGTCGAGCTCACGAGCGTGGTGCCGAGCCGGATGGCGAGCGTGCCGGCCAGCACCAGCCAGGAGCCGGGGCCGCCGCACAGCGCGTACAGGCCGGCGAACGGCACGCCGCGGACGAGGAACGTGAAGAAGAATCCGACGGGGTTGGCCACGCGCGTGTTCTGGTCCCAGTACACCTGGTGCCGCCACCAGACCGAGGGCCGAGGAGCGTCAACCCGGGTCACCGCGACATGCGGTACGAGAGCGATCGTCAATCCGGATGCCATGACGGCACGGCCCAGCTCGAGATCCTCCACGAAGCTGTACGCCATCGGCTCGAGACCTCCGACGAGCGTCAGGGTTTCACGACGGATGGCCTGGGAGGCACCGGGACAGGCGAGCGCCGCGCCGGTCTCCACCGCGAACACCATCGAGGGCACGAAGTCGGTGTTGAGCGACAGCAGCTCGAGCGACTCATAGAGGTTGTCCGCGCCCTCGGCCCGGTACACGGTGCACGCGATGCCCACGCGCGGATTCGCCAGGGGCGCGACGATCGTTCTGAGGTAGTTGGGCTCCAGACGCATGTCGCTGTCTGAATACACCAGCACGCGGCCCGTCGCGTGGCCGGTGGCGTTGAGAAGGTTGGACACTTTGCCGTTGGGCCCCGCGCTCGCCCGGTCGACGACGATCTGGATAGGCACGGTAGGATTCTCGCCACGAATCCGGGCAAGGAGCGGCAGGGCGGGGTCCGCCGAATCCTGGACGGAGAAGATGACCTCGTACCGTGGGTAGTTCTGACGACAGGCCGTCGAGAGATTTTCGTGGATACTCTTCTCGAGTCCGCACACCGGCTTGATCAGGGACACCATCGGGAGCCAGCTCGAATCCGCCGGCGCGTGACGCCGGAAGAAGCGCGCCATCATGACGCTGGTCACGATCCAGTACACGCACGAGATGACGACCGGAACCAGGAGGAGAGCGCTCCAGGCGAGGGAGGTCATCGCCGTGTCCGCGCCCAGGGCAGCGCGCTCTGCTCCACCCATTTGATGTAGCGCTCGGCCCCCTCCTCGAACGTGATCTCTGGTTTCCAGCCGAGTTCGGCGAGCGCCTTTCGGCTGGAGACGACCTTCGGCCGGAGGTCGCCTGGACGCTTCTCCGTGTGCTGTATCTGCACGTCCGGGAAGAACTGACGGACTTTCTCGGCGACGCGCCGCACCTCAATCCGCTCGGGACCGTCCAGGTTGTAGGTCTGGTTCCTCGCCGCCTCCTGTAGCGCGGCGACGTTTCCCAGCGCCAGGTCCTCGACGGCCACGAGACTCCGCCACTGGGTGCCGTCGCCCTGAATCACGATGGGCCGGCCTTGCATGGCGAGGGCCACGAAGCTGGCCAGCACCGTGCCCAGACGCGCCCGCGGGCCATACGGAATCCCGTAGCGCAGGATGGTCGTGTCGACGCCGTAGAGCGTGTGGTACGAGTGGCACAACATCTCGGCCGACAGCTTGGACGCGGTGTAGACGTGGTTGACGCGATTCAGACGTAGGGGTGTGTCCTCGTCGACCTCTTCGGGGTCGGCGAGGGCGTACACCCAGGTGGTGCTCGCCAGGATGACCCGTCCCGCGCCGGTCCGGCGCGCCGCCTCCAGGACGTGCCCCACCGCCATGATGTTGACC
The DNA here is from genome assembly GCA_035764725.1 of Candidatus Methylomirabilota bacterium. Classification (NCBI taxonomy): domain Bacteria; phylum Methylomirabilota (SeqCode); species Candidatus Methylomirabilota bacterium. Next base: position 21,480 of record DASTYT010000147.1, read on the forward strand.
TGCGCGCTTTCGACGGGAATGTGGAAGACGTCGTTGACGTCGGAGATGGCGGCCAGCAGATAGAGGGCATCGTAGCGGCCCGCGAGCGCGACGGTGGTGCGGCTGGCGTCCAGGATGTCCGCGACGACGTGACGCACGTCGGGACGATGGGGGCGCATGATGTCGAACACGGTGACGTCGTGGCCCGCGTCCAGGAGCTTGTCGACGACGTGAGAGCCGATGAATCCCGCCCCGCCGATCACGCCGACGCGCATGACGCGATCCTCGACGACAACGTCTCCTGGAGGGCGAACACGACCCGGTCGATCTCCGCTTCGGTCATCCCCGGGTAGATCGGGAGGCAGACGTGACGACGGCACATGTCCTCCGCGACGGGAAGATTCCCCCTCGCCCAGCTCCCGAAGACCGGCTGGCGATGGCAAGGGGTCTCGTACACCTCGCCGCTCAGGCTGACCTTGAACCGCTCCTTCAGCGTTCGCTTGAGGACGAGCCGGTCGACGTCGGAATCGAGCAGCGCGACGTACTTGTAGAAATTCGATCCCGAGCGGTCGTCGGGCAAGAGGGGCTCGATGCCGTCCACGTCGGCAAGCCGCCCGATGTATGCGTCGGCGACGCGCCGTCGCTCGGCGACGAACTGCTCGAGGCGGCCGAGCTGGGAGAGGCCCACCGCCGCGTGCAGCTCGCTGAGCCGCCAGTTGTATCCCATGCGGACGTGAAAGTTGGTAAGGAAGCCCTCCTTGCCCTGATCCCGGTACTGCAGCGCCTGCTCGCGGATCCCGGCATCGTCCGTGACGATCATCCCGCCTTCGCCCGCGGTGATCACCTTCGTCGGGTAGAAGGAGAACGCGGCCGCCCTCCCGAAGGTCCCCGCCATACGGCCGCCCAGGCCGCTCCCGTGCGCGTGGGCGGCGTCCTCCAGGAGAAAGAGTCCACGCTCGCGGCACCAGGCGGCGATCTTCGGCGTGTCCGGGCTCACGAGCCCTCCGATGTGGACGAGCACGACGCCGACGGTCGCCGGGGTGACCGCGGCGGCCACGGTCCCGACGCTGAGAGCCATGGTGGCGCGATCGATGTCGGCGAAGCGCGGCCGACCGCCGGCGTGGATGATCGCGGCGGGCGTGGCGAAGAATGTATTGGTGGGGACCACGACTTCGTGGCCCTCCACGCCCAGCGAGCGAAGAATGATCTCGAGGGCGCTCGTCCCGCTCTGCACCGCGACCGCGTAGCGCGTGCCGACGAGCTGGGCGAAGGCGGCTTCAAAGGCCTGGCCATGTTTGCCGAGCGTCAGGGCACCCGTCCGGAGCGCCTCATCGATCCACTCCAGAATCTGTCTGCGGTCCTCCTCGGGAATGACGATCCTGGCCGCTGGAATTGAGTCCATTGCGTCCCTCCTCGTGTCCCCGCGATGACAGCTGGCGAGGCGCGGTGCCCAGCACGTAGACTCCTGCCCTACAAAGGTGCTAAGGCGGGGTGCTGCGGCTCAGGCGGCGGGTGGGCCCCGGGGGGCGTGCGGCGAGGGGGAAGCTGGAGAAAACAGCGCGTCCTCTCCGCCCGGGACCGGGGCGATGAGGACGAGAAGGGGCGTCAGATCCGTCTGGGCATATGAATCGGTGGTGCCCTTCGACGACGTGGCGAGGGTGATGACGTTGTCATAGTCGTCGTCGTCCCAGAGTCCCGAGATATAGGTTGGATCGAGGGGAGTGGCATAGGCGAGCGCAGCGAGAGCCCCCAGAACCAACACGAGCAGCCAAACGAGCGGTGCTCTCTCTCGCCCCATACGTGGGTCCTAGTTACCGCGACCGCCCCCGACTGTCAAGCGATCGTACGACCCGAAGGTGAGCACGTGCGTGACGGCGACGTTACGGGGCCTTGCCCGTGAGCTCGATCACCTGGCCGGCGCGGAGCACCGACGCCTTGAAGATCTCTCCGGTCTTCATGGCGCCGAGGCGCTCCCGGATCCGGGGAATGTCCGCATCGCTCGTGATCTGGATGCCGGCCATGCTGAGGACGACGTCTCCACGGATCACGATCTCCTGTCCCCCGATCACGGCGATCCGGTCGCCGCCCTGGAGTCCCATCTCCCAGGCGGGCGAGTCCATGGGGACGATGCTAAGGAGCAGGCCGCTGCCGCCTGGGATGTTGAAGGCCTCCGCGAGCTCTCCGGTCAGCACGGTGCCGTGCAACCCGATCCACGCCCATTCCCGCTCCATCAGGAAGTAGCGCGCGCTCTTCATCGTCACCGCGAAGCCGAGCCCTTCGCTGCCGCCACCCTTCGAGATGTTGTGACTGACGATGCCGATGACCTCGCCGGCCAGGTTGAACATGGGCCCGCCGGAGTTTCCGGTGTTGATGGTCGCGGTCGTCTGGAAGAACTCCGCCAGCGGCATCGAGCGGTACGCGGTGTTGGGCAGCCACTTCGCACTGATCCAGCCGGCGCTGAACGAATGCACGAGCCCATAGGGAGCGCCGATGACCAGCACCTGCTGACCCACCCGGACGCCGTCGGAGTCGCCGAGCCGCGCGGGCTGGATGCCCTGCGGCGTCCGCGCGAGCTGGAGCATGGAGAGATCGGCGGCGGGCTCCGAGGCGATCACGCGGGCAGGGATCGCCTCGCCGCCGGAGAACTCCACGGTGACCTCGTCCACGGCATGCACGACGTGGGCCGCGGTGACGACCTTCCCGTCAGCCGAGACCAGGACGCCGGAGCCGATCTCGTTGAAGTACACGAGACCCCGAGAGGCCGTGACCTCGCGCCCCTTCGCCCTGATCATCGCCACCGCAGGACTCACCTTCCGGTAGACGTCCTCGATGTCTTGCGCGTGAGCGCGGCCGGGAACGCCGCCCATGACGGCCGCAACGGCGATGAGCCCCGCGAGAAGCGCAACGGGCATGGCTACGTGGCCCGGATGACGCGGCCGGCTCCCAACACCGCCTCCGGCTCCGGCAGCTTCCCATCGCGGATGACCGGCCGGCCGTTCACGAACGACCACTGGATGCCGCTCGAGCGCGCGACGTAGCGCGGCCCGCCGTCCGGCATGTCGTGGACGATCTCCTCTTCGTGGCAGGCGATCGTGCGCGGGTCGAACACGGTGATGTCCGCGGCGAGGTCGGGGGCGAGACGCCCGCGGTCGGGGATGCCGAAGATCTCCGCCGGGGCGGCGGTGATGAGGCGCACCGCGGCCTCGAGCGACAGGGCCTGACGCTCGCGCACCCAGTGGCCGAGGAGCTGGCTCGTCTGACCCGCCTCCGAGAACTGGGTGATGTGAGCCCCGGCGTCGGAGAGGCCGAGCACCGCGGTGGGATGCAGGAAGATCTCCGCCACCGCGGCCGCGTCGGTATTCATCGTCGCCGACATGAACTCGGTGCGGAAGTCGTCGGCGAGGGCCAGGTCGAGGAAGGAGTCCACCACGTCCTTGCCGGTGTCACGGGCCAGCTCCACCACGCTCTTGCCCGCCAGGCCCTGGAGCTCCGGCTTGACCGCCTTCTTGACCCGCAAGGGCACGATGTCGCCGTTGAAGAGGGCCGAGCGGCGGACGTTCTCGCGGAACTCGGCGCGGAAGTCCCCGTCGGCGAGGATGGCGCGCCACTCCGAGGGCTTGGCTTCCAGCACGCGGCGCCACGCCTTGTAGCGCCCGAACACGAAGCCGTTGGTGATGGTGAAGGTCGAGGTGAGGGGCGAGCACGTGCCCTGGGGATGCAGGCGCAGGCCTTCGCGCCATGCCGCCTCCACCTTCTCGAGGATCTGGCGATGCTCGTCGGGACGCACCGGATTGTGGCGCACCGAGACCATGGTGACCGGCCGGCGCGACGCGCGCGCCAGCTCCGCGTAGCGGTCGACTTCCGCCACGCGGTTCGGGCGACTCCCCCCGATGGTGAGCTCGACGATGCCGCGCCCCGTGGCGCCCATGGCCGCCGCCAGGTGCTCGAGCTCGCGGTCGCTGCCGAGCCGGCTCGGCACGGGCCGGCCGCGATCGCCCACATGGTTCTGGTTGGTCGTCGAGGAGAAGCCGACGGCGCCGTCGGCCATCGCGCGCCGCACCTCCGCGGCCATGCCCTCGAGCTCCTCGGCGGTGGCCTCGCGCTCCCACGCCGCCTCGCCCATGACGAACTGGCGCACCGCGGAATGGCCGATGAGGGGCGCCACGTTGACCCAGAGGGGCAGACGGTCCAGCGCATCCAGATACTCCCGAAACGTCTCGAACTCCCACCGGATGCCCTTCTGCATCGCCTCGAGGGACATGCCCTCGACGTACTCGAGCATCTTCATGAGCGTGAGGCGATCCCCGGGGCGGCAGGGCGCGATGGTGAAGCCGCAATTGCCGGTGACGATGGTCGTCACGCCGTGCCAGGACGTGCAGGAGGCGCTGGGATCCCAGGTGAGCTGGGCGTCGTAGTGCGTGTGGGGGTCGATGAAGCCGGGCGCGACCACGAGCCCGCCCGCGTCGATCTCGCGCGCGCCCCGGTCGGAGACGGCGCCGACCTCGGCGATGCGACCGCCGGACACCGCAAGGTCGCCGGGGCGACCCGGCGCGCCGGTCCCGTCCACGATCAAGCCACCCCGGATCACGAGGTCGTGGGCCATGAGGCTCTCCTCTCGAAGGCGTTCGTGGGTCCGAATCAGCCCGTGGTCGTGAGGGCCCAACTATCCCACTGGACCTCGTGTCCGATCAAGGTAGGGGCGGGAGAGTCTGCTATGGTAGGGCAATGGCCGATCGCGTCCTGGAGAGCTCACCGAGCGTCGCGTCGCGCGCCGGCCTCCAGACCGGCGCCGCCGCGGCCGTCACCAACTTCTCGGTCATTCTGTCGCTGAGCTTCTGTCACCTGCTCAACGACACCATGCAGTCGCTGGTGCCGGCGCTCTACCCCATCCTCAAGGTGTCCTACGGTCTCACCTTCGGCCAGATCGGCCTGATCACGCTGGCCTTCCAGTTCACCGCCTCGATGTTGCAGCCGGTGGTGGGCCTCTACACCGACCGGCGCCCCCAGCCCTACTCGCTCACCGTGGGGATCGGCACCACGATGATCGGGCTGCTCCTCATGTCGCGGGCGGGCTCGTATCCCATGATCCTGCTGGCCGCCATGATGATCGGCATGGGGTCGTCGATCTTCCACCCCGAGGCCTCACGCGTGGCGCGCATGGCGGCGGGCGGCCGCTACGGTCTGGCTCAGTCACTGTTCCAGGTGGGTGGCAACATCGGCTCCGCATCGGGTCCGCTCCTGGCCGCCTTCATCGTGGTGCCGCACGGGCAGGGGAGCATCGGCTGGTTCTCGCTGCTGGCCCTGATCGCGATCGTCGTGCTGATCCAGGTGGGTGGCTGGTACGCGCGTCACCGGACGGCCGCGCGGCCCGCGCGCAGCGCCGCCGGCCGCACCGCGCCCGTGGCCGATCCGACGCGCGCCGCCGCGCTGCCGCGGCGCAAGGTGATCTTCACGGTGGCGATCCTGGTGGCGCTGCTCTTCTCGAAGAACGTCTACAGCGCGAGCCTCGGCTCGTACTTCACGCTCTACTTGATCGACAAGTTCCACCTCCCGGTGCAGACGGCGCAGTTCTACCTCTTCGCCTTCCTGGTCGGTATCGTGTTGGGCACCATCGCCGGCGGGGCGGTGGGCGACCGCGTCGGGCGCATCCCCGTGATGTGGTTCTCCATCCTCGGCGCCTTCCCGTTCGCGCTGATGCTGCCGCACGCGAATCTCTTCTGGACCGGTGTCCTCGCGGTGGTGGTGGCCTTCATCATGGCCTCGGCGTTCTCCGCGATCCTCGTGTACGCCCAGGAGCTGATCCCCGGCCGCGTCGGCCTCGCCGCGGGGATGTTCTACGGATTCTCGTTCGGGCTCGGCGGGCTCGGCGCCGCCGCCCTCGGCCGGCTCGCCGACTACACGAGCATCGCCACCGTGTATCGGCTGACCCCGTTCCTCCTGCTGCTTGGCCTGCTGGTGGCCTTGCTCCCGCGTCAACCCGGCGTGGCGCGATGACGCCGCCACGGCGGGGCGGCCTCCGCTGAGGCAGCGCGCGCGGGCGGGTCGCCCGACCCTCCGGCGCGCTTCCCGATCGAGCCTGGAAAATCTCCGATGTGGACGCGCCAAAGCCGCTCAATTCCACGGATCTTCCCGTTGGCATCCAAGATGCTCTGCTCTGCGCCGGGTCCGAGCGAGAGGCCCCAGGGAGCGCATGTCCATGAACGACCGCAGCATCGCGGAAGGGCTGGCGCTGAATGCGCCACGCCCGCTGCCGTACTGTTCCTATCCGACCGCGGCCGATATCGCGCAGCACGGCGTGCAGCCATTGCCGGAGACGCTGCCGGTGGTGAATTTCCAGCGGGCGCGGCGGCATCGAAGCCGCTGGTATGCCGCGGTGCCCGCCGCGCGGTTGACGCCCGAGCAGGTCCTGCAGCTGGCCGAGGTGGTCGGCACGTCGTTCGCCCGCCGCGAGCCGCAGTGCCGCCATCTGCAGCCGTCGCGGTTTCCGCCCATCGGGCTGCATGAGGCGCGTCACCGCGATCCGTTCGGCACCGCCTCGTTCGGATCCTGGAGCAAGGAGCGGTTGCTCTACTGGTTCATTCGCCTCCTCATCCTGACGGACCCGGCGAGCCCTCGCGACGCCGTCACGGTCAATCCCGGGACGCTCATGCAATCGCTCGCCATCCTCGACGGGGACGGGCAGGTGATCGGCGGCGCGCTCAACGAGACGATGCCGACGCTCGACGCTGCGGCAACCGTCCGGGAGGGGGATCCGTTTTTGGACGCGGTCCTCGCCTACGTGGAGCCGGTGTTCGCGCTGCTCGGCGCCCAGGCCGCGGAGGCGGTGAAGGCCCTGTCCGTCGCCTACCCGCAGTTCCGAGACGCTCTCGTCGCCGGCAAGGTCGGCCATCACTTCATGGTCGCTCGGTCCGATGCGCTCCCGAAAGTCGACACCTTCGAGCTGGTCGCCGAGACCGCGTCGCGCTACCGGGGACTCGGGTTCGTCTTCATGCTCATCGAGGCGACCAACCAGTGGAGGGGCGCCGCGTGCGAGATGCTTGGCGGCGCGCCCGTCCACTTCGCGCCATTCCGCGCGCGGCGTACCGTGCGTCGGAGCACGACGGCTCTGGACGGCGTCGTGACCAGCTCCGACGGGTACCTCGCGAGCAAGGATAGCGGGAGCATGCTCTACGTGATTCGCCTCGCCTAGCTGCTCGGCCGCGCCCCCTTGACGACGGCCGGCGCGCCGTGCGAAGAAGCGCCCGGAGGCCGGGATGCGGCGAGGGGCGAGCGACGCTGGTCGTGACGGATGGGGGCGGGGCCCGCGGTGGGTCACGGCCCCCGTCGCGGTGCTCGTGCTGGGGCTGGCTCTGGCCGGGGCGCGCGGGCCCTGGCTGGAGGCGCCGCGCGCGGAGGCGCAGGGCGCGGCGATCGATCGCGCGGGCCGGTTCGGCGACGCCGACTACATCATCCAGGTGCCCGCGAACTGGCGCGGCGGGCTCGTCGTGTTCGCGCACGGCATTCAGCGCGGGCCCGGGCGGGGCGATGTCTACATGATGCCGATCGCCAGCCACGTCCTCGGACAGGGGCATGCCTGGATCGCGTCCGGCTATCGGGCGCGCGAGTACCAGCCCCATCTCTTCATCGAGGACCTGATCGCGCTCCGCGAGCTCTTCGTGAGAGAGATCGGCCGCCCGCGCTGGTCGGTCATCTACGGGCAGTCCATGGGCGGGCACATCGTCACCGCGTCGCTCGAGCAGCACCCGGAGCTCTACCAGGGCGGCCTCGCCGAATGCGGGCTCGTCGACGGCATCGGCATCGCCGACTATCTGACCGCGTACACCGCCGCGGCCGAGTTGATCTCGGGCGTACCGATCTTCGATGTCCCGGACCGGCTGGCGTTCGGCTCGCTGACCGAGGCCCTCGTACGCACGCTCGGGCTGCCCGGCATGTACACCGCGCAGGGGCGCCAGTTCGACAGCGTGGTGAAGTACTTGATGGGCGCCGACCGCGCGGGGAACGACCTGCCGCTCCGTCTCCAGGGCCTGCGGCCGCGTTACCTGCTCAACGTCATCTATCGTCCCAAGGACCTCGAGAGCCAGACGAACCCCGGGCTCCTGGCGGCCAGCACCGTCCACGTGAGATACCGGATCGATTCCGGCCTGGGCCTCACCGAGGACGAGCTCAATGCGCGGGTCCGGCGCGTTCAGCCCTTCAAGGACGCCCGCACGGCCAACCCGGTGTACGCGGAGCCGACGGGACGCCTGAAGGCGCCGCTCCTCACGCTGCACGAGACGGGCGATGCCTGGGTACCGCTGAGCCTGGAGCAGTCGTACAAGCGGCGCACGATCGCCGCGGGGATGGACCAGCTGCTCGTGCAGCGCGTGGTGCGCGGGCCGGGCCACTGTGCCGTGGAGGGCGCCACCCGTCGTCAGGCGTTCGACGATCTCGTGCGGTGGATCGAGCACGGCGCTCGACCCGAGGGCGAAGACGTGCTCGCCGCCGACCTCTCACGCATCGGGCTCAAGTGGACCCCCTACCTCGATCCGGAGGACCCGCTGGCTCCTCGACGCTGACGACCCCCGCGCCTCCTCCGGGAGCGGCTCAGTCCAGCCCGCCCAACTTGCAGAGGGCGCGCCACTCGGCGTCGGACACCGGCTGCACCGACAGGCGCGAGATCCTGACCAGCGCCATGCCCGCGAAGCGCTTGTCCGCCTTGATCTGATCGAGGGTCACCGGCTTCGGGAGCTTCTTCACCGCCGCGACGTCGATCGCGCTCCACGCCGCGTCGGTCGAGTCGGGATGGGCCTCGGCGATCACCTTGACGATGCCGACGATCGCGCGCTCCTTGCCCGTGTGATAGAAAAACGCCTGGTCGCCCTTCTTCATCGCGCGCAGGTGGTTCTGAGCGGAGAAGTTTCGGATTCCGGTCCACTCGGCGCCCTTGCTCCCCTTCGCGACCTGCTCCTCCCAGGACCAGTCGTCGGGCTCGGACTTCACCAGCCAGTAGGCCATCGCATGCCCTCCTTGCGCGGGCTCAGGGGCGCGCCCAGGCGCTCCCGACCTGAAGGTACACGGCGGTGTTGTCGGGCGCGACCGCGAAATCCAGGCCCGCGTGGATCCCGTACTTGCGCGCCAGCTCGTAGCGGAAGCCCACGCCCCCGGTGGGCACGACCCGCCGATTGTTCACCCGCTCGAAGTCGTTCCACGCCGCGCCCACCCCGGCGAATCCCACCAGGCTGAAGCGCTTCCAGAACTGCCAGCGGACCTCGGCCTCGGCCTGCACGACCTCCTCGCCCTGATAGCGCATGATCGGCGCCCCGCGAAGGCTGATGAACGGCCGCAGGTAGAAGGGCGCGTCGCCGAACGTTGCAGAGGCGTCGCCGCGCAGTCCCAGGTAGAGCGTGGACAGCAGCGGCAGGTAGTGGATCGCGGTGAGCTGCACGCGCTGCAGCTCGTCGTCGCCGCCCAGCGCGGGACTGAAGACCCCCACGACGGCCTCCGCGAATGTGCCGCGCGTCGGCGTGAACAGGTTGTCACGCGAGTCGTAGGTGAGCGAGGGGGTGAGGCTGGCCTCGTTCGAGATGCGCTCGAAGTCCGGCCGCCCGGGCGTCCCCCGGGGCTTGTCGAACGTGATGCGTGTCGAGGAAGGCGTAGCCGATTCCCGCCCAGAGCGGCGTCTCGCCAAGACGGTATTTGACCCGGATGACCCCGCCCGTGGGCTCAAGATTGTAACGGAGTGGGTGGTCGTCCAGCAGCCGATCCGTGCCGATGCCGTGGAAGTCGAGATTGGCCGAGAGGTGCGTGAGACCCACCTGGGTCTGCAGCCGATCGTTGAACCAGTGGCGCACGTCGGCGAGCATGACGCCCGACGTGCCGTTCTCGGTGCCGAGCGCGCCCAGGAGCGTGATGTCGGGGCGCCCGAACCCCGCTTGCTGAGCCTGGCCCAGCGGCTCGCTGATGAACATGACACCCACCGCGGCGCCGTAACCGACCGCGGGCTCGGTGATCGGGATGGCGACGGGCAGGAATCCATACTTTTCGTCGAGGAAGGCGCTCACGTCGAACCACCCGTCGTCCGGGGAGCGGAACTTCGATGGCTTCGACGTTGCATCCATCGTCGCCGCGGTGGGAGTCTGGGCCGAGACCGTGGAGTCGCATAAAAACACCGCCACGGCTATCAGCAAGACGCGGCCGAGGACGCTGGCCATGGGACAGGGCGATCATCGCACGTCCGCACGCTGAGACCTAGCGTGGCGCCGCGCTGACTCAGGCGATGCTGATCGTGCCGCGCCCGCCGTCGATCGTGATGCGCTGCCCGGTGACGATGCGCGACGTGGCCCGAGCGACGCCAACCACCGCGGGGATACCGTACTCCCGCGCGACCACGGCGCCGTGCGAGTTGGCGCCGCCCATCTCCATGACCAGCCCGCCGGCAGTGAGGAACAGCGGCGTCCAGCCGGGATCCGTCGACGGCGCCACGAGGATCTCGCCCGGCTCGAGATGGGCCCCGACGGGATCGAGGATCACGCGCGCCGGCGCGGTCACGGTGCCGGCCGAGGCGGGCGCGCCGGTCAGCGCGCCGTCGGTCGCCGCGCCGGTGTCGCCCTCGGCCTCGGGCTCCGTGCCGTCGGAGAGGAGCACCCGCGGCACGTGGCGCCGGCGCAGCTCGAGGTCGTAGCGCGCGCGCCGCTCCGCCACCAGCTCGCGCAGATCGCGTCCGGCGACGCCGGCGCGCGCCTCGCGGAGATCGACGAAGAACACGTCGTCCGCGGCATCGAGGCGTCGGGAGGCGGCGAGCTCGGCGCCCACGAGGGCGAGCTGGCGGCGCACCGCCGCGAAGGCGACGATCAGGTAGAACTTGGGCAGCTCGCGCGTGCCGGCGAGCGCGCGGGCCCGCGCGAGCGCGAAACCGGCGAGGTTCGCCCGCACGCGGCCTCGGCGGCGCACCCGCGCGACCAGCGTGGCGATCATGGCGTCCGCTTCCGCGGCGCCGCGGGCGAAGAGCCGGTCCGGCGCCAGCGCCTCGTCCTCCAGACGGAGATAGTTGGCGAGGACACCGAGGATGTGGCGCGGGTCGTCCGACCAGCGCGGCATGCCGATGTCCACCTCGGCGACGGCACGGTGTCCGTATCGGGCGAGGAAGTCCGTCAGGCCCCGCTGAGCGACGGCGGGCAGGGCGCCCCTCTGGAAGCGTTCGGCCAGCTCATCGGTCGACGGGCCACCTAGCGCGGCCGCGGCGTCGCCGTCGGCGCGGATGCGCGCCGCGAGATCCCAGAGCGCGAGATCCATGTCCGTGGTGACGTTGTGGGGGAGGCCCCGCAGCACCGTCTGGAGATCGCCGTCCCGGGCGTCTTCGCCGAGCAGCTTGGCGGCGAGGCCCAGCATCGCGAATCCCACGGCAGGCCCGGCCATGATCCACGGCACCATCGAGATGCAGTCGCGGAAGAGGATGTGCTCGACGCGGCTCAGCCGCTCGACGGCCGACGCGGTGTCGGGGACAGCGACGCGGCTCGCCAGATCGGCTCCGATGCGCCGCGCGTGCTCGTGAAACGCCTCGGGGTCGGTGAGCGCGCGGATCGCGGTGAGGGGGATCCTGAACCGCCAGGCGATTCGCAGCACGCGGCGGACGAAGGACAGCCAGGTCCGGTTGAGCGCCAGGCGCGGGTCGGAGGTCAGGCGCCGCAGGATCACCGCCGAGCGCGCCTCCATCACGTCGAGCACGCGCGGCATGAGGCGCCGGCCGGCCGGGCTCCGCAGCACGCCGGTGAGATCGGCGAACACCCGCTCCCCCGCCTCGGCGTACCGCGTGGGGCCGGTCAGCGGATCGGCGACGGGAAAGCCCAGCACCTCGGAGGCCGCGGACGCGAGGATACGGAAGCCGGCCAGCCCCATCGGGGTGATCGGGCGGTAGAGGCCCTGGGCCACGCTGAAGCAGAAGTACGCGCGGAGATCGTCGCCCGGCGGCGGAGCGCCGTTGGGTAGGGGATAGAGGGTCGTGATGGGGCGGGCCTGCGTGAGCCAGAGGCGGCCGCCGGCGTCGATCGCCCACTCGGTGTCCTGGGGCGCGCCGTAGTGCGTCTCGACGCGGACGCCGAGCGCGGTGAGCGCGCGCACCTGCTCGTCGGTGATGCAGGCCTCGCCCGGCTGTTCCGGCCGCGCGACGCGCTCGGTCCCGCCGCCGGCCTGAGCACGAATCACGAGCTTCTTGTCGCCGAGGCGTCGCTCGAGTATCGCGGCGCTCGCCGCATCGACCACGAAGTGGTCGGGGTTCACCGCGCCCGACACCACGGCCTCCCCGAGACCCGGGCTGGCATCGATGACGGTGTGTCCGCGGCGGCCGGTCACCGGATTGGCCGTGAACATCACGCCCGCGACCGTCGCGGCGACCATCTCCTGTATCACCACGGCCAGTGTCACCGCTCGCGGGTCGATGCCGTTGGTGGCGCGGTACGTCACCGCGCGGTCCGTCCACAGCGACGCCCAGCAGCGCCGGGTCGCCTCGAGTATCGCCTCGCGGCCGATCACGTTGAGGTAGGTGTCCTGCTGTCCCGCGAAGCTCGCGAAGGGAAGATCCTCGGCCGTCGCCGACGACCGGACGGCGACCGGGACATCGCGGCCGAGCCGCTCGTAGCCCGCGACCACCGCGTGCGCGATCGCGTCGGGCACGGGGGTGGCGAGCATTGCGGCGCGCGCGTCGCCCGCCAGGCTCGCGAGCCGGGCGGTGTCGGTCGGGAGCGTCGCGGCGATCTGCTCGAGCAGCGCGTCGAAGCCGCGCGCGGCCGCGGCCACCTGCCGATACGCGTCGGTGGTGACACACACGCCCGGCGGCACGGGCAGGCCGGCGCGCGTCAGCGCGCCGAGATTCACCGCCTTGCCGCCGGCGCGATGCAGATCGTCGGCGGCGATCGCGGCGAACTCGAGGACGAGCGCGTTCGACACGTCAGTGGGACCAGCGCCGGGCCATCGGAGAGGGAGTGTAGCGCGCGCCGCTCGGTAGGGGCAAGGCGGCGCCGGCGCCGCGCGCTTCAGATATGATCGGCCCATCGTGAGGCTGCACCTGCTCCGGCCGTCCGCGCGAACGCCCGCCGACCTGCTCCTCTTCGGCGTGACCGTGGTGGAACTGGGCATTCTCCTCTGGACGACGCCGGCCTTCGGGATCGCCGACTGGATCTACGTGTCCCAGCATCTGCTCGTCCTCGGGTTCGCGCTGACGCGGGCGGCGCCGCGTGCGCAGGACCGCTCGGCGCTGTCCGCCGCCGCGGTGGTCATGTCCTATGCCTACCCCTACGCCCAGGTCATCTACATCAAGTGGGTGCCCGACGAGCCGGTGTGGATCACGGGTGGCCTCGTCCTCGTAACGCTCGCCGCGTGCCTGAGCTGCGCGAGCCTGGTCACGCTGGGCCGGCGGTTCGGCATCCGCCCCGCCCTGCGGAATCTGGTGACCCGCGGCCCCTACCGGATCGTGCGCCACCCGATTTATCTCTCGTACGTGCTCGCCGACATCGGATACAACCTCCAGGGCTGGAATGCCGGGACGGTGCTGATGGTGCTGGCGGGATGGGCGTCGCTGATCTACCGCATCCGGGCCGAGGAGCGGGTGCTCGCCCAGGACGCGGGATGGTCGCGCTACGCAGGCACGGTGCGGTCCCGCCTGCTCCCGGGCCTGTGGTAGCCGTGTATGCTGAGGCGGTGTCGGCGAGGGGGATCATCATGCGAACGAAGGCTCTCTGGCTGGCCGCGCTCGCGGTCCTGACGCTCACCGGACTCAGCGCCGATGCAGAGTCCACGGGGGCCGATCGCCTCTATGTCATGGATTGCGGGCACAGTGCCGCCGCCGATCAGTCGCATCGGGCGTCGCTCACGCGCGTCGCCGATCTCCTGGAGGAGAAGAAGGCCCAGCTCTGGATCAATCACGACAAACCCCAGAGCCTGAGCCTGAAGCACTCGCCGGAGTACTACGAATAGCCGTGGAGCGTTCGTACTCGGGCGCGTGGCGCCGCTACCGCGGGTGGAGCTGGGCGTTCTGGCTCGCCTTCCTGGGCTACCTCCCGGGAATGGCCCTCCCGAGCCAGGCGCTGGGGTGGACGCGCGACGGAGGCAACGCGATCCTCCCGGGGGCACTCCTCTGGATGGTGCTGGTCACGGCGATCGGTTACCGGGAGTTCAATTTCACGTGCCCGCGCTGTGGGGAGCTCTTCTTTCGCGCGTTCGACGCGCGTCCCTGGCGCCAGGACTGGCGGCACAACCTCTTCGCCCGCCGCTGCCTGCACTGCGGCCTTCCGAAGTGGGCGGCGGCAGGATGAGCGGCGATCAGGCGGGGTTCGCGCCCCGGAGAATGGCGTGAACCGTCTGCTCCAGCCGACGGACGCGGCGCGACAGGATCGTGAGGATGCGCCGGATCAGATCGGGTGTCTCGTCCAGCAGATGCCAGAAATGGGTCCGATCGACCACGAGCAGGCGCACGTCCGTGACGGCCACGATCGTGGCGGAGCGGGGCTCGCCATCGAGCAGGCTCATCTCGCCGAAGAAGTCGCCGGGTTTGAGCTCGCTGCCGGCCCCGATCGGGGTGCGCGCGGCGACGGTGCCGTCGATGATGACGAAGAACGAATCGCCGGGCTCCCCCATCTCGGTGACCACCGTGCCCGCGGCCATCTCGACGATCCGGGAGTGGTCCACGATGCGCCGGAGCTCGTCCTCGCTGAACCCGCTGAAGAGCGGGACCCGCTGCAGGTGGCGGATCCTCACGTCGGACGAGGTGGCGTCGGCCGGCGCCGGCGTGATCTCGTCCTCGTCGTGGAAGGGCAAGCGATCGGCGGACCGCGCGTCGAAGTCCATACCCTCCTCCTGGGTGCCAGGTGGGCGATCTGCGGCTGGGGCCGACGCCACCTTAGGCGATCCGGCGTCCCCCGGCAAGTGGGCCGCCCGGTATGAGGCGGTGGCGCGGAGCGGTGCGACTGGTGTGCCTGGCGCCCATCCTGTGCGCGCTGGCTGGCTTCGCCTCGATCCCGCTCGACTCCCGGATCCAGTTTTCACGGGGGACCCCAGTGCCCCGCCCGGTACAGGCCTTCGCCTGGACCGTGATCACCCAGCGCTGTGCCTACCAGTCGTACGAGCTGTCCCAGCGCTCCTTCTGGGCCTCCGATGCGCGGGCCCGCGCCGCCGCAGGGGAGACCATCTACTCGATCCGCGTCCTGTCCGAGGTCGGTTGGATGAAAACCGACCCGGTGGACGTGATCGAGATGACCATCGTGGACGACGGGCGGCTGCGGCTCGCGGCCCTCAGGTCGTCGTTCATCACCTGTTCACCGTAGCGGCGCCCCAAAAGGAGGCTGGGCCATGACGATGCGCGTCGGGCTGGTCATGCTGGTGGTCGGTCTCTCGAGCGCGGCGCTGACGAGCTGCGTGGTCTACGAGCCCGTCGCCGTGGCGCCGAGCCCGTCGACCTACGACCGCGCCTACAGCGCGGCGCTGGGCGGCCTGCAGGACGCCGGCGTGCAGGTGACCTCCGCGGACCCCGCGACCGGGTTGATCCGGGGCGTCAGGGACGGGATCAACGCCTCGGTGGCGGTCACGCGCCAGGTCGACGGGAGCGTGCGGGTCCAGATGGACACGTCCGGCCAGACCGAGCGCGATCCCGATCTGCACGCCCGCTTTACCCAGGCCTACAACCGGCGCATGGGACGCTGAGGTCCGGCCCCGCTACTTCGGCACCAGGGTCTTGAAGCGTGGCATGACCTCCTTGGCGAGCAGCTCCATCGAATGCCGCCACGCCTTGGGCTCGTCGGTGTAGTCGAAGCAGAAGAGGAGGAGGTGGCCGAAGCCGCCCACCTGCTCGTAGATGTCATGGAGCCGGTTGGCCACCGTGTCGGGCGAGCCCACCAGCCAGTTGTGGCGCGCGCAGTACTCCGGCGTGACGTCGGAGTCGGGGACGCTGGGATCGTGCTTCAGGAATTCGGTGAACCCGAACGACGCGAGGAGGGGCAGGAAATACTCCTCCATCATCCGGCCCATCATGCCGCCCGCGGAAAGCCGCATGGCCTCCGCGTCGGTGTCGGCGACGAAGATCTCGCGAACGAGCCGCCAGTCCGCCCGCTTGGGCGTCCGCCCGCTCTTCGCCGCGCCGATCTCCACCGACTCCCAGTGGCTCGCCACATAGGCGGGATTGAGATTGAGGCTCATCGGCCAGAAGCCGCGCTCGCCCGCGAGCTTCAGGGTGTCGGAGCCCTTGCTCACCCCGGCCACGCCGATCGGGGGATGCGGCTTCTGAAAAGGCATGATGTGCGGCTTGAGCGTACCGAGCAACGTTCCCGTCTTGGTGACGTGCCAGTACTTGCCCTGATGGTCGAACTCGGGCTCGTCGCCCCAGAGGCGCAGCACGATCTCCAGCGCCTCGCGGGTCATCTCGCGGTGCTGCCCGGACATGCCGTCCACGTTGAACATTGCCCAGTCGCTGGGCAGGCCGCTCGCCGCCACGCCGAAGTTCAAGCGCCCTTGAGCGAGGTGGTCGAGCATGGCCACGCGGTTGGCCAGCTCGGCGGGGTGGTGATACGGCATGAGGAAGCCGCCGGGACCGATGCGCATGCGCCGGGTCTCCATGAGTGCCTGCGCCACCAGCAGGTCGGGCGCGGGATGGGGCTCCCACGGAGCGGTGTGGTGCTCGCCGATCCAGGCCTCGCTGAAGCCTAGCTCGTCGGCCCAGCGCAGTGTCTGGAGGTCCCATTGGTGGCCGTCATACAGCCGCCGCTCGGGTGGGTGCGAAGGCATCGTGAACAGGCCGTATTGCATGGGGACCTCCGCGAAGCGACCGGGCGCTTCTCGACGAGCGCACTATGTCCTCCATCGTCTCCGGGGTCTGATAGTACAACTTCGGCCGACCGCGCGTCCGGGCCGGATGTACGCTGAGACGGATCGCCCGCGTCAACCGAGAAGGAGTCTCGCCATGGCGAAGGCCACGTCCCCCTCCGATGCCCCGCAGCGTCCGATGCCGCTCTCCGCGACCGATCTCGAGGCGATCGATGCCTACTGGCGCGCGTCCAACTATCTGGCGGTGGGGCAGATCTACCTCTACGACAATCCGCTCCTGAAGAAGCCGCTGACCAAGGAGCACATCAAGCCGCGTCTGCTCGGGCACTGGGGGACCACGCCCGGCCTCAACTTCATCTACGTGCACCTCAATCGCGTCATCAAGAAGAACGACCTCGACATGATCTACATCACGGGGCCGGGCCACGGGGGCCCCGCGCTGGTGGCGCAGTGCTACCTCGAGGGGACGTACACCGAGTACTACCCGAGCATCTCGCAGGACGAGGAGGGCATGAAGCGCCTCTTCACGCAGTTCTCGTTCCCCGGCGGCATCCCGAGCCACGTCGCGCCCGAGACGCCCGGCTCGATCCACGAGGGCGGCGAGCTCGGCTACGCGATCTCCCATGCGTACGGCGCGGCCTTCGACAATCCCGACCTGGTCGTCGCCTGCGTGGTGGGCGATGGCGAGGCGGAGACCGGGCCGCTGGCCACTAGCTGGCACTCCAACAAGTTCCTGGATCCTGTCACCGACGGGGCGGTGTTGCCCATCCTCCACCTGAACGGCCACAAGATCGCCAGCCCGTGCATCCTGGCCCGGATCCCTCACGAGGAGCTCGACCAGCTCCTGCGCGGCTACGGCTACACGCCCCACTATGTCGAGGGCGACGATCCCGCGACGATGCATCAGCTGATGGCGTCGACTCTCGACACGGTGGTGGAGGAGATCCGCGCCATCCAGGACGTGGCCCGCCGCCGAGGCCGCCCCGACCGGCCACGATGGCCCATGATCGTGCTCCGCTCGCCGAAGGGATGGACCGGCCCCAAAGAGGTCGACGGCAAGAAGACGGAGGGGTTCTGGCGCTCGCACCAGGTGCCGATGGGCGAGATGCACGAGAATCCCGCGCACGTGAAGATCCTCGAAGACTGGATGAAGAGCTACCGGCCCCAGGAGCTCTTCGAGCCGAACGGACGCTTCAAACCCGCGCTGGCCGCCCTCGCGCCCGAGGGGACGCGGCGGATGGGCGCCAATCCGCATGCCAACGGCGGGCTCCTCCTGAAGGATCTCCGGCTGCCGGACTTCCGCCGCTACGCGGTGGACGTCACCCGACCGGGCGCCTCCACCGCGGAATCGACGCGCGTGATGGGGCGATTCCTCCGGGACGTGATGAAGGACAACCTCGCGAGCCGCAACTTCCGCATCTTCAGCCCGGACGAGAACAACTCGAACCGCTGGCAGGACGTGCTCGAGGTGACCAACCGCGCGTGGAACGCGGAGATCCGGCCCTACGACGACCACCTGGCGCCGGACGGGCGCGTGATGGAGATGCTGTCCGAGCACCAGTGCCAGGGCTGGCTCGAAGGCTATCTTCTGACCGGGCGCCATGGGTTCTTCTCCTGCTATGAGGCGTTCATCCACATCGTCGACTCGATGTTCAACCAGCACGCCAAGTGGCTCAAGGTCGCCAACCACATCCCCTGGCGCCGGCCCATCGCGTCGCTGAACTATCTGCTCTCGAGCCACGTCTGGCGGCAGGATCACAACGGCTTCAGCCATCAGGACCCGGGTTTCATCGACCACGTGGTCAACAAGAAGGCGGAGGTCATCCGCGTCTACCTCCCGCCCGACGCCAACTGCCTGCTCAGCGTCACCGATCACTGTCTGCGCAGCCGGGGCTACGTCAACGTGATCGTCGCGGGCAAGCAGCCGGGCCCGCAGTGGCTGACGATGGACCAGGCCATCAAACACTGCACCGCCGGCCTCGGCATCTGGGAGTGGGCCAGCAACGATCAGGGCGGGGAGCCGGACGTGGTCATGGCCTGCTGCGGGGATGTGCCGACGCTGGAGACTCTCGCGGCCGTCCAGCTCCTTCGGCAGCACGTGCCCGCGCTCAAGGTGCGGGTCATCAACATCGTGAACCTCATGAAGCTCCAGCCGCGGGAAGAGCATCCGCACGGCCTGTCGGACCGGGAGTTCGACGTGCTCTTCACCAAGGACAAGCCCGTCATCTTCGCGTTCCATGGCTATCCGTGGCTGATCCATCGGTTGATCTACCGGCGGACGAACCACGGGAACGTGCATGTGCGTGGCTACAAGGAGGAGGGGACCACCACCACCCCCTTCGACATGGTCGTGCTCAACGACATGGATCGCTTCCATCTCTTCGGGGACGTGATCGACCGCGTCCCCGAGCTGGGGGCGCGCGCCGCCTACGCCAAGCAGGCGGTCCGCGACAAGCTCTTCGAGCACAAGCAATACATCGCCAGGTACGGTGAGGACATGCCCGAGATCCTGGAGTGGCGCTGGGCGGGTAACGGCAAGGACACCAAGCGGTCACGGCGCGATACCGCCGCCGACGACTGAGGCATGGGCGGGGTCGGGCAGGAGGTCTACGCGATCCGCCACGGCGAGACCGCGTGGAGCCTGAGCGGGCGGCATACCAGCTCGACGGATATTCCGCTGACCGACAACGGACGGGTGGTGGCCCGACGCCTTCGTCCCATCCTGGCGGAGGAATCGTTCGCGTTAGTCCTCACAAGCCCGCGCCAGCGAGCGCGCGAGACGGTTGAGCTCTCGGGGCTTGGAGATCGGGCGACGGTCGAGCCGGACCTGCGCGAGTGGGACTACGGAGCGTACGAAGGCCTCACCCTGACCGAGATCCGTGCGCGGCGGCCGGGATGGATGCTCTTCCGGGACGGCTGCCCCGGCGGCGAGGGCCCGGAAGAGGTCGGGGCGCGGGCCGATCGCGTCATCGCGCGGGTCCGCGCCCCCGCGCCCGGCCACGTCGCGCTCTTTGCGCACGGTCACATTCTCCGGGTGCTGGTGGCGCGGTGGATCGGTCTGCCCGCAGCCGCCGGCGAGCACTTCGTGCTGGACACCGCCAGACTGAGCATTCTCGGCTACTACCACGAGTCTCCCGCCGTGAAGGTCTGGAACGCCGGCCTCGCGGGCGCATGAGAGGATGATGGCCATGAGCATGCACACGCCCCTGACCGCGCGCCCCGCCTGGAAGGATCTCAACGCGCACTACGAGCGCATCCGGCCCCAGCATCTTCGCGCCCTCTTCGCCGCCGACCCCACGCGCGGCGAGCGTCTCACCGCGGAGGCCGCCGGCCTCTATCTCGACTACTCGAAGAACCGGGTCACCGACGAGACACTCGCGCTGCTCGTCCGGCTCGCCGAGGAATCCGGGCTGCCCGAGCGCATCGAGGCCATGTTCCGGGGCGATCGGATCAACGTGACCGAGCACCGCGCGGTGCTGCACGTGGCCCTGCGCGCGCTGCGGGACGCGTCGATCGTGGTGAATGGCGAGAACGTGATGCCGCGGGTGCACGCGGTGCTCAACAGGATGGCCGGGTTCGCCGAGTCCGTCCGGATCGGCTCGTGGCGGGGCTACACCGGCAAGCGGATCCGGAACGTGATCAACATCGGCATCGGGGGCTCTGACCTCGGACCGGTCATGGCCTACGAGGCGCTCCGCCACTGGAGCGCGCGCGCCATGACGTTCCGGTTCGTCTCGAACGTGGATGGCACCGACCTCGTCGAGGCGACCCGCGACCTCGACCCGGCGGAGACCCTGTTCATCGTCGCCTCCAAGACGTTCACCACGCTCGAGACCATGACCAACGCGGCGAGCGCGCGCGCCTGGCTGCTCCAGGGCCTCGGCGACGCCCGGGCGGTCGCCAAGCACTTCGTCGCCCTGTCCACCAACACGGGGAAGGTCACCGAGTTCGGCATCGATCCCACGAACATGTTCGAGTTCTGGGACTGGGTCGGCGGACGGTACTCGATGGACTCGGCCATCGGGCTTTCCACCATGATCGCCATCGGGCCCGAGCATTTCCGCGCCATGCTCGCGGGGTTCCATCGGATGGACGAGCACTTCCGGACCGCGCCGCTCGCGCGCAACCTGCCGGTCCTCCTGGGCCTGCTCACCGTCTGGTACACCGATTTCTTCGGGGCGGAGACCGTCGCAGTGCTGCCCTACGAGCAATATCTCAAGCGCTTCCCAGCGTATCTGCAGCAGCTCACGATGGAGAGCAACGGCAAGCGGGTCACGCTCGACGGGAGCGTGGTGACGTATCCCACCGGCCCAGTGTACTGGGGCGAACCGGGCACCAACGGCCAGCACTCGTTCTACCAGCTCATCCACCAGGGGACGCGGCTCATCCCCTGCGACTTCATCGCCTTCGCGCGCTCCCAGAACCCACTGGGCCCACACCACGATCAGCTCGTGGCCAACGTATTCGCCCAGGCCGAGGCGCTGGCCTTCGGCAAGACGGCGGACGAGGTGCGGGCCGAGGGCACGCCGCCCGCCCTCGTCCCCCATCGGGTATTCGAGGGGAACCGGCCGTCCAACGTGATCCTCGGCCGGGAGCTGACCCCCGAGGCGCTCGGCACGCTCGTGGCACTCTACGAGCACAGCGTCTTCACGCAGGGCACGATCTGGGGCGTGAACTCGTTCGATCAGTGGGGCGTCGAGCTGGGCAAGGTCCTGGCCCAGCGCATCGTGCCCGAGCTGGAGAGCGCGGCCGAGCCCCGGCTCGCCCACGACAGCTCCACCAATGCCCTGATCCGCCGCTACCGGAAGGAGCGGTAGCCGTCGGGCGTCGTCAGCCGGCGAGCTGGTAGAAGCGCTGGGCGTTCAGTCCGAGCACCTTGCGGCGCGCGTCCTCTGCGAGCGGCGCCAGCCGCTCCTTGAGCTCGCAAACGACGCCGAACGACGCATCGATGTGCGGATAGTCCGACGCCCAGATGAAGTAGTCGGCGCCGAGATGCTCGACCATCTGCGCGGTGACGGACTCGTCCGGGTCGGCGGAGATCAGGCACTGCCGGCGGAAGTAGTCGCTCGGCTCCATCCGGATCGGCGTGTGGCGCTTCATCACGCGGTACTTGTGATCGAGCCGGTCGAGCCACGCCGCGATCCAGTTCGAGCCGGCCTCCAGCACCGCGCACTTGAGACGCGGGTAGCGCTCGAACATCCCCGATGCCAGCATCTGGGTGAAGGCGGCCATCACGTCGATGGCGAGGAACGCGATGCTGAAGAGGGCGTCGGAGGGATCCTTCCGCTGCCACTGACGGAACCACTGCCGATCTCGGACGATCACGTGGAAGGCGATCGGCATCTCGAGCTCCTGCGCCGTCTCCCAGAA
>DASTYT010000148.1 GCA_035764725.1 Candidatus Methylomirabilota bacterium
CACCCCGCGCACCAATGGCAAAGCGGAGCGGTTCATTCAAACCCTGCTGCGCGAGTGGGCCTACCGCCGCCCCTATCCCAGCTCGCGACAGCGGACCGACGCCTTGCCCGCCTGGCTCCACTACTACAACTGGGCGCGCGGGCACGGCGCGCATCAGGGACGACCACCCATCAGCCGCCTGGTGGCCCCGGACAATCTCGTGGCAGTTCACAGCTAGCGGCGCGCGCCCGCGTCGGGGCGGAAGCGAATGCCGGGACGCGCGAGGCCTCCGCTCACCCCGATGGGGGTGCCGTCGGCCCGCCAGCACGCGGCGCCGGTCAGCGTCCCGTCGTTCTCGAACGCGATCGCGTTCATGCCGCCCGCGACTGCGCGCACGGCGACGACCCGGTGGCCGCGCGCGGCCACCGCCTCGCGGATCTCGCGCGCGATGCCGTGCTCCATCTCGAGGTCTTGCCCTTGTGACCAGATCCGCGGCGCCTCCACCGCCTCCTGGAGGCTCATGCGATGGTCGATGAGGTTCACGACCGCTTGGAGGACGGACGTGAAGATGCGCACGCCGCCCGGCAGTCCCAGCGCCCAGCGCGGCCGTCCGTCACGCAGCACGATGGTCGGCGCCATGCTGCTCGTCACGCGCTTGCCCGGCGCCACGGAGGCGGGATGCCCCGGATGCGGGTCGAAGAGCGCCATCGTGTTGTTGAGCAGCACGCCCGTGCCCGGCGCCGTCGCCTTGGCGCCGAAGAGATTGTTGATGGTCTGGGTCATTGCCACCACGTTGCCGTCCGCGTCCGCCGCGGTCACGTGGGTGGTGTGGGCGGAGCCGGCGGCCGCCGGCGACACGGCGTAGTCGCCCGCGCGGTCGGTCCGGATCGCCGCGCGCCGCGCCGCCGCATACTCCTTCGAGGTGAGGCGCACGACGGGAATGTCGACGAAGGCGGGATCGCCCGTGCAGGCGTTCCGGTCGGCGAAGCCGATCTTGAGCGTCTCGGCGATCAGGTGGAAGTACTCGGCGCTGCCGAATCCCGAGCCGGCGACGTCGAAGCCCTCCAGCACGTTCAGCATCTCCACGAGGTGGAGGCCGCCCGCGGTGGGCGGGGGCGCGCCCGCGATCTCGTAGCCGCGGTAGGTCCCCCGGATCGGCGCGCGCTCGACGGTCTGATACCGCGCGAGGTCCTCGGCGGTGAGGATGCCGCCGGCTCGGAGGATGTAGTCGGCGATGGTCGCGCCCAGATCGCCGCCATAGAGCACGTCGGGCCCCTTCGCGGCGATGAGGCGCAGCGTGGCGGCATAGTCCCCCTGCACGACGAGGTCGCCCGCCTTGAGGGGTGCGCCGCCGGGCAGGAACATGCGCGCGGTCTCGGGGAAGCGCGCGAGGTCCGCCGCGGTCTCCGTCACCGCCTCCACGAGATACGGCGTCGCGCGGAAGCCGCGCTCGGCGTGCCGGATGGCCGGCTGTATCACTGTCTCGAGGTCGAGGCGGCCGAAGCGGCCGAGGGCCTCGACCCAGCCCTTGAGCGTGCCGGGCACGCCCACGGCGAGCGGGCCGATGACGTTCACGTCGCCCTCGGCGCGGAGGTAGTCGGGCCAGGTGTCCGACACCGGCCGGTACATGTCGGGCCGGGCCGCCGCGGGCGCCACCGTGTAGTTGTCGATGATGAGGTGCCGGCCGTCGGCGAGGCGGAGGTGGGTCATGCCGGCGCCGAAGATGCCCACCATCATGGGCTCCACCACGGTGAGGACGAACAGCGTCGCGATGGCGGCATCCACCGCGTTGCCGCCGGCTGCCAGCATCTCGGCGCCCGCCGCCGAGCCGAGGGGATGGTTCGCGACCACCATCCCGCGTGACGCGACGGCGGGGCGCTTCTCGCAGAGGATCGTCACGTGGTCGCGATGTCGCTGGACTGCATCCGCTTCACGCCCGCAGCCTGCATGTCGGCCCACGCCTTCGCCAGCGAGCCCTGCACGTCGATGCCGCGGCAGGCGTCCTCGATGACGGCGGCGTTGAAGCCGGCCTTGCGCGCGTCGAGCGCCGACCACGCCACGCAGAAGTCGGTGGCGAGGCCCGCGAAGTAGCATTCGGTGAGGCCGCGCTCCTTGAGATAGCCGGCGAGGCCGGTCGGCGTCTTCCCGTCCGCCTCCAGAAACGCCGAGTAGGAGTCGATCTCGCGGCGGTAGCCCTTACGGATGATGAGCTCGGCGTGCGGGATCTTCAGCCCGGGGTGGAGCTCCGCGCCCTGCGTGCCTTGCACGCAGTGATCGGGCCACAGCACCTGATCCCCGTAGGGAAGCTTGATGGCCTCGAAGGGCTTCTTGCCGGAGTGGCTCGAGGCGAACGACACGTGCGCGGGCGTGTGCCAGTCCTGCGTGAGCACGACGTGCTCGAAGTAGCCCCCCAGCTTGTTGATGAGGGGGATGATCGTGTCGCCGTCCTTCACGGCGAGCGAGCCGCCCGGCGTGAAGCAGTTCTGCACGTCGATGACAAGCAGCACGTCCGTCGGCCCCGGCTTGATCGCCCCCGACTGCGCGCCCGCGCGCTCGGTCCGGCTCCCCACGAGGGCGGTGACGAGCCCGGCGGCGGCCATTCCCAGGAATGCCCGGCGATGATGCGTCATGGTCAGGTCCTCCTCCGGCCGCCTGCTTGGACGTGCGGCAGCCCCTGTCGTGGCGCGAGTATAGCGCTCAGCCGAGCTTGAGGATACGGGGCAGCACGAGCGTGACCCAGGGCACCAGGATGACCACCAGCAGCCCCACGCACATCATGTAAACGTACGGCATCATGTCGCGCGTCGCTCGGTCCACCGGCACCTTCGCGATGCCGCAGGCGATGAAGAACCCCACGCCGATGGGCGGCAGGAAGAGGCCGATGCCCGTGGCGGCGACGACCACCGTCGAGTAGTGGATGACGTCGATGCCGAGCCGCTGCACCACCGGCATGAACGTTGGCAGCAGGATCACCACCGCAGGCAGCCCTTCGAGCACCGCGCCCAGCGCGATGAAGAGGATCGAGGTGAGGATGAGGAAGACGAGGTTGCCGCCCGGCACCGCGAGCATCATCCGCAGCAAGGTCTGCGGGACCTGCTCCACCGCGAGGATCCACGCCACCACCGCGGCGGTGCCGAGGAGGAAGCACACCGCGGCGGTCACCACCGCGCTGTGGACGAGGATGCCGGGCAGGTCGCGCCATTTGATCTCGCGATACACGAACACGCCGACGACGAAGGCGTAGACGACGGCGAGCACGGCGGCCTCGGTGGGCGTGACCGCGCCGCCGAGGATGCCCCCGAAGATGATGGCGGGGAGACCCAGCGGGATCACCGCGTCCACGAACGCGTGCCAGATCGCCCGCAGGCCGGCGACCTCGCGCGCCTCGAGGCCGCTGCGCCGCGCGTCGAACCAGATGTACACCATGATGGCCAGGGCGAGGACCACCGCGGGCAGGAAGCCCGCCGCGAACAGCGCCGCGACCGAGACATTGGCGACGGAGCCGATCACGATCATGAGGATGCAGGGCGGGACGAGAATCCCCATGGCGGACGCCGCCGAGACCACCGCCACCGCCTGCTCGGGCCGGTAGCCTGCGCGCAGCATGGGCGGGATCATGGTCGAGCCGATGGCGGAGACGTCGGCCACCGTGGAGCCGGAGATACCGGAGAAGATGTACTCCGCCACCACCACCGCCATCGAGAGCCCGCCGCGGATCCAGCCCACCAGCACCTGGGCCAGCCGCACCAACCGCACCGCGATGCCCCCCGTCTCCATGAGGGCGCCGGCGAGGATGAAGAGCGGAATGGCCAGGAGCACGAACGAGTCCACGCCCTCGAAGATCTGTTTCACGATGACCGTGAGGGGATACTGGCCCGACCAGTAGAGCCCCACGAAGCCCGCGGCGCCGATGACAAAGGCCACCGGGATGCCGAGCACCAGCAGGACCCCGAAGGCGAGAGCGACGAGGATGACCATCAGTGGCCGCCTCCGGTGAGGGGGGCGCCGCGCACCGCGCGCCAGAGATGCCCGAGGCTGAAGAGGATGACGAGGACACCGCCCACCGGCACCGACAGGTAGATGTACTGCTTCGACAGCCCCATCACCGCGGTCTGCTGGAACTGGCCCAGCTCGACGAGCTTCCAGCCCTGCTGGATCAAGATCCAGCCGAAGCCCATCATCACGAGGATGCCGAAGATCACCGTGAGGCGCTGGAGCGCGGGAGGGAACCGGTCGACGAGGAGATGGAGGCGGAAGTGGACGCCGCGCTTGACGCCCACCGCCGCGCCGAGGAACACGATCCAGACGAAGAGGAGCCGGGCGATCTCGTCGTACCAGGTGAAGGTGCGCACGAGCACGTAGCGCGAGAACACGCCGAGGAAGACGTCCGCGCAGAGGGCGACCATCATCACGAGCAGAACGCCCTCGACGATGTTGCCGAGCGCGCGACGGATCACCGGGCCGCGGGGTCGCTCCCTATTTGCCCGCGGCGGCGATGGCCGCGTTCAGCTTGGTCATGAAGTCCTTGCCCACCTTGGACTCGACGCCGTCGTACACGGGCTTCATGAGCGCCTGGAACTGTTTGATGTCCTTCACCTCGTTGATCTGGGTGCCGGCCTTCCTCATGATGTCGAAGTCCTGCTTCTCACGCTCGACCTCGATCTTCCGGTTCGCGTCGCACGCCGCCCGCATGGACTCGTCCACCGCCTTCTGCAGTTCCGGCGGCAGCGCCTGGTACTTCTTGAGGTTGGCGAACCAGCCGATGGGCGGATAGGAGTGACGGGTGAGAGAGTAGTACTTCGTCACCTCCTGGAACTTGTCCGAAGTCACCGTGAAGGACGGCAGCTCCATCCCGTCGATGGTGCCCTGCTTCATGGCGAGGTAGACCTCGACGTAGGGCATGGGCACCGGGTTCGCCCCCAGCGCCTTCATGAGCGCGATGTAGGTCGGTGACTCCTGCACGCGGATGGTCTGGCCCTTCATGTCGTCGGGCACCACGATCGGGCGCTTGTTCGACATCATGTTGCGGAAGCCCCAGCCGCCACCGAAGCAGAAGGCCTTCACGCCCTTGGCCTCCATCTTCTTGAGGAGTTCCTGACCCAGCGGGCCGTCCATGATCTTCCACACCTGGTCGCGGCTCGACCAGAGGAAGGGGAGGTCCAGCGCCTGGTAGGTGGGCTCGAACATGCCACCGATGGGCGCAGAGCCGACCGGAACGATGTCGATGGTGCCGAGCTGCGCGCCCTCGAGGTGCGCGGCCTCGCCCTTGGCGAGCGAGTTGCCGAGGTGAAGCTCGGTCTTCATCCGCCCCTTGGACTTCTCCTGGAGCGTCTTGTCGAGCACGGCGGCGGCGAGGTTGACCGGGCTGTCAGGGCCCACGCCGGTGCCCACCTTCCACACGATTGGGGCCTGCGCGTCCACGGGCGGCGCGGGCGCCAGCACCAGGGTGAGAACGAGGGAGAGGCCGAAACACAGGACGAGGCGGAGCGGTCGCGTCATCGCGGAATCTCCTTCGGCTGAGCGCGTTCGCATAGAGGGCTGCAAGCCCATGGGATCCGGCCCTCCTCGTAACACGCGCTCTCGAGGCGGTCAAGGGCACGCTCCGCGGGGGCCGCCCGATTGGAGTACCCTCGGGACCGGAGGAATCGACATGACGCGATCGCGGAGAGGCGGGCGGGCGATCCACGTGGCCCTGCTCGCGATGGGGCTGCTGCTGGCGGGGGCCTGCGCGCACCGGGAATCCGTGGTGCCGTACGTGTGGACCCCGGATGACATCGCGGCGCACATGCTGCGTTTGGCCGACGTGCAGCCGAGCGACGTGGTGTACGACCTGGGCTCGGGCGATGGCCGCATCGTGCTGATCGCGGCGCGGCAGTTCGACGCGCGGGGCGTCGGGATCGAGATCGAGCCCCGCCTTGTCGAGGAGAGTCGCGAGACCGCGAAGAAGCTCAAGGTGGACGACCGCGTGGAGTTCATCCAGAAGAGCTTCTTCGACGTGGACGTGAGCCCGGCCACCGTGGTGACGCTCTACCTCGGCCGCGAGCTGAACCTCCGCCTGCGCCCCAAGCTCCAGCGCGAGCTGCGCAAGGGGTCGCGCATCGTCTCCCACGAGTTCGACATGGGGGACTGGGCGCCCGACAAGACCATCACCGTCCAGGGCAAGGACAAGGTCTACCGGCTCATGCTGTGGACGGTGCGCTGACGCGCGTCCTGGCGCGGCTGCTCGCGGCGTGCCTCTGCGTCGCGGGCTGCGGGAGCGGCCCGGCGACTCCGCCCGTGGCGGCGCCCACGGCCCCTTCCCTCCGGCCCGAGGACGCGTCGGTTCCCGGCGAGGTCGCCGCCGAGCCCTCGACGCTGCGCTCGCTCGCCGTGCGCTGGTCCGTGCGCGGCGACGCCAATGCCAATGCCACCGTGGGCGTGGAGTACCGGCCGTCGGGTGAGGAGCGGTGGCGGCCGGGCTATCCGCTCTTCCGCCCGTATCCGGAGCATCAGTCGCCCGCGCTCCGCGTGGCGGGGGGCTGGCTCTTCGCGGGCAGCATCGTGGACCTCACGCCGGACACGGAGTACGAGGTGCGCCTGACGCTTCGCGACCCCGACGGGGGCGGCGCCGAGCGTGTCCTGCGACTGCGCACTGCCGTCGAGCCGCGCGAGCCCGCTGGGCTCGACGTGCGCCACGTCGCCCCCGGCGAGGGCGGGGGTACGGGCGCCGCCGCCGATCCCTTCCGCGGCCTCGCCGCGGCCGAGGCCACGGCGGCGCCGGGCACCGTGTTCCTGCTCCACGCCGGGGTCTATCGCGCGGCGCCGTGGCGCGTGCAGCGGTCGGGCGCGCCGGGGCGGCCCATCATCTACCGCGGGGCGGGCGACGGGGACGTGATCCTGGACGGCGACGGGGGCGAGCGCGCGGTGAACGCGCAGGGCACGCGCCACGTCTGGCTCGAGGGGGTGACGATCCGGAACGCGCGCTACCTCTTCGTGGGCAACGGCGGCAGTCACCTCGTGGTGCGCCGCTCGCGCTTCGAGATGACGCGCGTGGGCTTCGAGGCCATCACGGGCGGCTACGAGGAGTCGCGCGGCTTCTTCGTCACCGACAACCTGTTCATCGGCCCCTCGAAGTGGCCCCGCCCGCCCCGCATCGAGCCGTACAACGCGATCAGCGTCTCCGGCGCCGGCCACGTCATCGCATGGAACTACATCCACCGAGTGGCCGACGGCATCCATGGGACCGAGCACGGCCGGCTCGCCGCGAGCGACTTCCACAACAACGACATCGAGCTCTGCACCGACGACGGCATGGAGGCGGACTACAGCGACGCCAACGTGCGCGTGTTCGAGAACCGCATCACCAACTGCTACTCGGGCGTGAGCGCCCAGCCGATTCACGGCGGGCCGCTCTACGTGTTCCGGAACGCCATGCTCAACGTCGAGTACTCGCCGGTGAAGCTGCACAACGACACGGCGGGGGTGCTGATCTTTCACAACACGTCCGTGCGGGTTGGCCGGCCGTTCCTCATCGATCCTGCCGGCGAGACGGTGAATGACGTGGTGACCCGCAACAATCTCTTCGTCGGCACGAGCGGGCCCGCGCTGTCGTCCACCGGCAAGATGATCCGCTGCGACTTCGACCACGACGGCTATGCCTGGGAGGTGGGGCCCTTCGCGCAGTGGAACGGGCGGACCTACCGCACGCCGGAGGCGGCGCGGACCTCCGGGCAGCTCTACCGCCGCGACGGCGCGCTACAGCTGGCGGAGCGGCGGCTCTTCGCCAGCGGCCTGCGTCCGCCCGCCGATTTCCGCACCGCACTCCCGCGCCAGGCCAACGATCTCCGTGTCGCGCCGGGCTCACCCGCGGCCGGGAAGGGCGTGGCGCTGCCGAACTTCTCCGACGGGTTCACCGGCCCGGCGCCGGCGCTCGGCTGCTGCGAGCCGGGCCGGCCCTTGCCGCACTACGGTCCGCGCCCCTAGCGGGGGCCGGCGCGCTACGCCTTCCTGGCGCCCCTGCGCGGGTCGCCGACCTCGAGGACCTTGCGGCTCTGATCCTCTCGATAGCGCTTGAGCGCCTCTCGCAGCCGCGCGTCCTTGACGGCGAGAATGGCCACCGCGAAGAGGCCGGCGTTGACCGCCCCCGGCTTGCCGATGGCGAAGGTGGCCACGGGGATGCCGCCCGGCATCTGCACGGTGGAGAGGAGCGAGTCCATCCCCTTGAGCGAGGCGGACTCCATGGGCACGCCGAGCACGGGCAGGGTGGTCTTCGCCGCGGTGACTCCCGCGAGATGGGCGGCGCCGCCCGCGGCGGCGATGATCACCTCGAGCCCGCGCGCCTCCGCGGTCGAGGCCCATTCGAGGAGCGCGTCGGGCGTCCGGTGGGCGGAGAGTACCCGCACCTCCACCGGCACCTTGAACGATTCGAGAGTCTCCACCGCGCTCGCCATGACATCCCAGTCCGACTTCGAGCCCATGATGACGCCGACCTGTGCGTTCATGGCCCGGGATTGTAGCAAGGACGGCGGGCGCGTGCGCGCCGTGTGTTATACTCCCGTGGGTTTTTTCATGATTTCCGGGAGGAACGGTTGACTGGGTACCTGCCAGTTTTCATCTACCTGGCCCTCATCGTCGCATTCGGTGTCGTCTCGCTCCTGATCGCGACCATTCTTCGGCCCGCCCGTCCCGATCCGGTCAAGCTCGAGAACTACGAGTGCGGCGCGGAGCCGATCGGGCAGGCCTGGGTGCAGTTCCCGGTGGGCTTCTACCTCGTGGCGCTGGTGTTCGTGGTCTTCGACGCCCTCGCGGTGTTCCTGATCCCGTGGACGCTCGTCCTGCGCGAGCTCGGGCTGCGGGCGGTGGGGACGATGGCGATCTTCCTCGCGCTGCTGTCTTTGAGCTGGGTGTACGCTTTGAGGGAAGGGATCCTCGAATGGAAGTGAAGGCCCCCGTCCCCCAGATCCCGCCCCCGGTGTGGACCGAGTTCAAGGACCTCCAGGAGTGGGAGAAATACCGCCAGTCGCGGCCCGAAGGCGACAAGCACTCCGGGCTCTTCGAGGCCGTCACCGAGGGGATCTACAATTTCCCCGGCGGCTTCGTGGTGACGTCGCTCGCCGACGGGTTCCTCAACTGGGCGCGCAAGTCGTCGGTGTGGCCGGTGACCTTCGGGCTGGCCTGCTGCGCGATCGAGATGATGGCCACCTTCGCCTCGCGCTTCGACGTCGAGCGGCTGGGCATGGTGCCGTGGGCGTCGCCCCGGCACTCCGACCTCATGATCGTGTCCGGCACCGTCACGATCAAGATGGCGCCGATGCTCAAGCGCATCTACGACCAGATGCCCGACCCCAAGTGGGTGGTCTCGATGGGCTCGTGCGCGAACTCGGGCGGACCGTTCCGCCACGGCTACCACGTGGTGAAGGGCGTGGACCGCGTGGTGCCGGTGGACGTGTACGTGCCGGGCTGTCCGCCGCCCCCCGAGTCGCTCTTGAACGGCCTCCTCATCCTCCAGGACCAGATCGCGCACTTCCGCACGACAGGCAAGCGCGCGACGCCGTCGGCGAAGATCGACTGAGGTGACGGCCGCCGAAGCGCGCGCCCTCCTCCAGGACCGGCTCGGCGTCGCCGCCGGCGGCGAGGGCGCCGCCCTCGTGGTCACGGTGCCCCCGGAGCAGTGGCTGGCCCTCGGCCGCGCCGCGCGTGAATCGCTCGGGTGCGTGTACTTCAACTTCTGCTCCGCGGTGGACTGGAAGGAGGAGGGCCTCGAGGTGGTGGCGCGCGTGGAGAACCTCGACGCCGGCTTCTCCCTCACGATGAAGACGCGGCTCGGGTCCGGCGTGACTACCGTCGCTTCGCTCACCTCCCTCTGGCGCGGCGCCGACTGGATGGAGCGCGAGGCCTACGACATGTTCGGGATCCGCTACGAGGGCCATCCCGACCTCCGACGCATCCTGCTCCCGCAGGACTGGGAAGGCCATCCCCTGCTCAAGGCCTACGCGGTGGACACACCGCATCCGCCGTACCGGTGAGGTGACGCCATGATCCACGAGCTTCGGACCTACACGCTGCAGCCCGGGACACAGGCGAAGTACCTTCAGCTCTCCGGCGAGGTCGGCCGCAAGATCCGCGGCGACCGGTTCGGCAAGCAGGAGGGCTTCTGGTACACGGAGTTCGGCACGCTCAACCAGCTCGTGCACCTCTGGAGCTTCCCGGACCTGAACGAGCGCGAGCGGCTCCGCGGCCTCCTCGCCAAGGACGAGGCATGGAACAAGGAGTACGTGCCGCAGATCCGGCCCCTGCTCCTGGCGCAGGAGAACAAGATCCTGTCGCCGGTGCTCCCGCTCAATCCCCCGCCGGATCCCGGCTGGGTGTACGAGCTCCGCTGGTATCGCACCCACGTGGGCCGG